>CALXYR010000010.1 GCA_944393025.1 uncultured Clostridia bacterium
AAATGACTAATCCATCTAGAAATTGTTCCAGGTATCACATGATACAATTCTGCAAAGTATTTATTTTTTGCAAAACAGTATCCTTCTTTTCCTGCTAATGCTGTTATTTCTCCATACATTAATCTTTCTGGATATTTCAGTTCTTCGCAATACCTTACTTCACTTGGAATTATAGCATAATAAGATGGTTGTTTTTCTTCGTTCACATATAAATTATTACCTCCTTATTCAAAGAATTCTTCAGACTCTATTTCTTCTAATTCTTTCTTCAAAAAATCTATTTCTTGTTTTTGTTCAATAATTATTTCTTTATATCTATTTTTTTTGCTTTCTACATTATTTATTAATATTACTGCATAAATTATAATTGAAATATTACCTCCTAAAATAAAAGCAATTATATGTGTTAAAATTCCCATTATTTTTTCCCTTCTTTCATAAAAAATAAGCCCCAAAGTGCTTATTTTTCAACAAATATATTAACTCTACTTTTTTTATTTTTTCCCTTTATTTTTCCCTTTATGAAATATGTTTTATTGAATTTTAATGCTTTTAAATGCATCTTATTGTCTTTTGTTTTTTTAAATTTTCTTATAAAAAAACCTCGTATAATGCTTATATCATTGCATTTACAAGGTTTTTATAATTTGTATAAAATTGTAATTATTTTGATGATTAATAGGTTACGAATCCGTTGCTCTACCAACTGAGCTATATTGGCAAATTTAGTATTATTTAATTTCAAAGACAAAAAGCATATTTATAATACGCTTTTTGTCTTTAAATTTTTTAAAAATGTTTTCCTTTTTTTCTAGTTTTTTCATCAGTTAATTCATCTGAATTTGAAACACCTATTTCTACTTTTTCCTTACTATTTTCATCATCTTCTAATTTTTCTATTTTATCTTCATTTTTTTTATCTTTTTTATTGTCATTTTTCATTGATAAATCAAGTTCATATGTATTTAGTGGTGCAAATTCTTCTTCATTATCCTTTTTTCTTTTCTTTACAATAGCTATTATAATCATAATTAAGATTAATATTCCTGCTGCAATTCCTGTATACATATATAAATCATTATCATTTATTCCTGTTTTTGCAACTACATTATATTCTTCACTTATATTAACAACTATTTGATATACTGTAGTATTTTCTTCATCTTTAACTAATACTGTAATAATATTTTTTCCTGGTTTTAATTCATTATTTCCAGCAATTTCTATAACTGCATTTTTTGTATTAGAATTTGCTATTACATTTAAACTAGTTATACTTGTATCTCCTATATTTAAAGTATATTCATATATATCTTCATTAAATTCGGGTGTTAGTGTATAATTTTCTATTTCTAATTTTGATAACTTTAAACTTACTTCTTCAATTTTGCTAACATTTATTTTATATATTTTTACGGTTTCATCTTCTGCAGTAACTTTAATATTAATTGTATTTTCACCTAATAATAAATCAGTATTTCCTGTAATTTCTACTTTTGAATTTTCATCTTGTGGTATAGCACTAATTTCTAATTTTTCTACATCTGTTCCTACTGTTAAATTATATTCTGTAACTTCTGGATCAAATTCAGGTTCTAATTTATAGTTTTCTACTGTTAATGATTTTAAATTTTTAGTATTAGATTTTTCTTCTTCATCCTCTTTTTTATCATCTTCTTTTGTTGTTTCTTCTGGTTTTACAGTTGTTAAATAATCACTACTTATATATGCTGTTTGACCATTATATGTAACTTTACTCCAAGAAGAACTTTTTCCAGTTCTTGTTACACTCTCTCCTTTAGATAATGAACCAATTATACTACTACTTGTACTGTAGCTAGATCTTACATTTACACTATCTGTTGCATATACAGTTTCATTTACAGATGTAAAACTTGGTGCACTTGGTTTTGTATTTTCACTTGACCCACTATTTGAATTTCCACTAGATGAGTTTCCTGATGATGATTTTGCTTTTACTGTAACTGTATCAGTTTTTGCAGATAATGAAACTAATCCATTTGAATCAGACACTCCAAATTCTTCATCTGGAGTTAGTGTTACTGTTGCTTTTCCCTCACTTTTAGCTGTAACTTTTATTGTCCCCTCTGCACTACCATTTTCTACCCATATAGAATCTAAATTAACAGAAACATTAGAACTATGTGTAATGTTAAATCTACCAGTTAGTCCTTTCGCACTAATTGATATTGTGTATGAATCTCCTACATTAATTTCTGAAATTCCTGATGTTATACTAAAATTTGCTGCACTTGAATTAATTGTTAAATAACCTAGTGCTAATATTATAATTATAATTATTGCAATAATTTTTTTTATTCTATTATTCATATTTTCTTCCTTTCATACATAGTTTTTTATATAGTTATATTAGTTTTTCCCATTATATAATTTTTTAACTTAACATAGTCTGCTGATGTAGTTTTTCCATCTTTATCAACATCAGTTCCTTTTTTTTGTGCACTATTTAATGAATTTTTTCCCATTATATAATTTTTAATTTTTACATAGTCTGCTGATGTTACCTTAGCATCAGAATCTACATCTCCTAATTTCACTACTGTATATGTTTTTCCTTTATATGTTACTGTATAACCTGTTCCAATATTACCTGTTGTTACTTTAGTTCCACTAGCATTTTTTACTACTGCACCTGATGCTTTACTAATTACATTCTGTACAGTTATATCTGGCTCACACATTAAATTTGTTCCTATTGTTTCAAATCCGCTTCCTGTTATATTTGTGCTATCTACTACTTGTATATAATCTTCATCATCGTCTCCTCTTGCAACATAACCTGTAGTTCCTTTTCCAGTCACAACTTTGTCCCATATATAACCATTTTTATTAGCTACTGCTTTTTCTGTTCTTGTTAAATATTCTCCTTTATCTATATATCCTAGTAATTCTGAACTTGTTCCTGGTTCTTTCCTTAAAGATAATCCACCATCACAAACAACCTTAACTATATCTTGGCCTGATTCTGTTGTGCCATCATCTTTAACTTCTTCTACATATCTTGCAACAATGTAGCCTTGTGTTCCATCTGCTAAAACTATTCTTGACCAATCATAACCATCAATATTTTTATATTTTCCTTTTTCTATAATTGTTACTCTTTGTCCTTCTGTTAATGTTATTAGTATCTTTGTTCCAGATGTTCCTGGTCCATTTCTAACATTACCTGGCTCGACAGCAACTGCACTTATATTACAATTTGTAATATCTGCTATTTTTTTTACTCCTGATGATATAATATAACCTTTTCTTCCATCTGCCAAAACTACTTTACTCCATAAATATCCATTGGTTTTATTTGAATCAATTTCTATTCTTAATAACTTTTCACCTTTTTTTAATGTTGCTAATTGTGTGGAATTCTTATCTTTTGATTTATATACTATAATAGAAGCATCTGTTACTTCTATATTTTGAGTAACAATAGATTGTGTTCCTGGTATTGGACATTTTGTATCTGGCATATCTTCAAATACTGGAATTACAAAATTAAATGGCATATTCAAATTTTCATCTATTTCTTTATATGATTTCATTATTCCTATACTTTCTGTTTTTGCTGCTGCAACATTTTGTTGGTATTGATGCCAATATAAATCACCATCACTATCATCAACATCAAATTTCTGTAAATATAGTGTACTTTGTCCATATTGAATATACTCTTCTACTAAAAATTGTGCTCCTCCTTCAATTGCTTTTACTGGATCATCCCATCTTTGTTGTTTTGCATAAATTAAAGCATTTTTTATTATTGAAGAACTTCCACTTCCTGTAGCGCCTACATTAAAGAAATTATAATATCCAATATATCCTGAATAATTACCTGTTGCCGATGGAGATGCTTGGCTTCCTGTTCCTTGTTCTTGTCTTATTCTAGAAGCTAAATGATATGGACTTATTCCTGCTTTTTTGGCTGCTTCCATTATAACTTGAGAATAAGTTTTATTTATTGTTCCTGTTTTCCCATCTGTTTTTTTGTATGTTATTTTATCTTTAAGTAAATAATCACACCCATCTAATATAAACTCTATGCCTTCTATTGTGTATGTATTATCTACCCATTTTAAATTTTCAAATTGAAATAAATATGTTTCATCATATAATGCATTTCTTGGATCCATATAATATTCAACTGTAGCCGCTGATGCGCATCTCCAACTACTATTATCATATGGTTTATCTCCACAAACTGAACATACCCATGCTCCAGTTTCCCCTTGTACAAGATTTCTTCCATGTGCTGATATTGTTTCGTTTTTTATTACTGTATCCCAATCTAGTCCTGTAAAAAGTATTGTAAATGTCCACTTTGGATGTTTTTCTAATAAATTATCTAAAAGTTCTGAATAGCCCTCATATTTATCTAAAATATTGCTCCCTTTTGTATATACTTTAGTATTTTGCCCTGCTGCTTTTACATCTTTTCCTATAAAAATACTTATAATTCCAATTAATAATATAAAAATTAATAATATGCTAACACATTTTATTAACTTATAATTCATTTTTTTCCTCCTCATTGGTTTAATCGACATTTTTCTCGCATAAAAAGTATATCATTAATATTTTTTTGAGTCAACCAATTTTTTAGTATTTTTTTCGATATTTTCTTTACAAAAAATGTAGTTTAATATACAATAATATAGATATTAATTGGAAGGTAAAAAATATGAATACATATATTTCAAAAAACGAACAAGACACAATAAATTTTGCTAAAAATTTTGCTAAAAATTTAAAAATTGGAGATATTATCATTCTCTCTGGCGAACTTGGATCTGGTAAAACCAAGTTTGTTCAAGGAATTCTAGAATATTTTAATTTAGAAAATGAAATATCTAGCCCCACTTTTACAATTGTTAATGAATATATTTCTAATAATATTAATATTTATCACTTTGATGTATACAGATTAGAAGATTCTGAAGAATTTTTTGCTATAGGCGGAGAAGAATATTTTTCTAAAGGCATTTGCTTAATTGAATGGGGTGAAATTATTGAGAATATACTTCCTAAACCATATATAAAAATTAAATTTAGCAAAAATGATGATGATATAAATTATAGATGTTTAACTATAGAAAATATAAATAAATAATTTTGAAAGGAATAATAAAATGAAAATTCTTGCAATAGATACCTCTTCTAAAATATGTGGTGTTACAATTGTAGAAAATGAAAAAGTATTAATAAAATTAATTAATGATGATGAAAAAACTCATTCTGTTAAATTAATGCCAATGATAGATAAAGCTTTTAAAGATACTAACCTTAGTTTAGATGATATATCTCTTTTAGCTTGTTGCATAGGTCCCGGTTCATTTACTGGAGTTAGAATTGGTATTGCTACAATAAAAGCTTTTTCAGATGTAAAAAATATTCCAGTAGTAGGTATTACTTCTTTAGAAAGTTTAGCATACAATGTTAAACAAATTTCTAAACCAACAAGTTTAATTTGTTCATTAATTGATGCAAAAAATGAAAATGTATATTGTGGTTTATATAATTTTTCAAATAATTTCAATTATGCAAATATTTTTGCTGAAAATATTGATATTACAATATCTAAAATTAGTAATATTATAAATGAAAAGCAATTTACAGATATAATTTTTGTTGGTGATGGTTCAAAAATATATAAAGAAAAACTAGAAAATTCTTTTAAAAATAGCATATTTGCTACTGAAAATTATGATGTTCAAAATATTATAAGTATAGCTAATATAGCTTTTAATAAATATAATAATGGAGAATATGGTAACTCTTCTTCTCTCTCTCCTATCTATTTAAAAAAATCTCAAGCTGAAAGAGAATTTGAAGAAAAGATTAAAATCTTACCAATGACAAATGAAGATATTGATTTTCTTTCTACCAATTTAAATTCTGATTTTGATGATTTTTGGAATATTAATAATTTAAAAAATGATTTTTCAAATCTGAATTCAACTTACTTAATAGCTAGAGTTAAAAATGAAATAGTAGGTTTTGCAGGTTTTCTTAAAATTTGTGATGAAGCAAATATTATGAATATTGTAACTAAAAAGAATAAAAGAAATTTAGGAATTGGAAGTAAATTATTAGAAAATCTTATTTTATATGCTAAAAATCAAAATTGTAAAAGTATTACTTTAGAGGTAAATGAACATAATAATATTGCAATACATTTATATGAAAAATATAATTTTAAACGAATAGGTTTAAGAAAAAAGTATTATAATAATACAGATGATGCTATTTTAATGGCACGATAATGATAGATTTTTTGTGCTAAAATTTAAGGAGGAAATACGAATGAAAAGAAAAAATGAACTAAGTTATAAAGATTTAAAGGTAACTTGTGATCCTAAACTATTAAACTTTGATACTACAGATGATTTAAAACCAATAAGTACTGGTATTGGTCAGGAGCGTGGTATAAAAGCTTTAGAATTTGGGCTTACAGTAGATATAAATGGTTATAATGTATATGTTGAAGGTCCATATGGTGTTGGAAAAACTTCATATGTAAAAAATTATTTAGATATTATTTCTAAAAAGAAAAAGCCAGCATGTGATTGGTGTTATTTGTATAATTTTGATAATCCAAATGAGCCTGTTGCTGTTTCTCTTCCTGCTGGTGAAGGTAAAGAATTTAAAGGCACAATGAATTCTTTTATTAATGAAATTAAAATAGATATAAAAAACACCTTTAACAATGAGGATTTTGAAAAAGAAAAAAATCTAATAAAACAAGAGTATGAAACAAAACGAAATTTACTTATGGAAAAATTAAATAAAAAATCTGCTGAATATGGTTTCACTGTTAAATCTTCACAAAATGGTATATATATGATGCCAATTTTAAATGGAAAAACTATAGCTGAAGAAGAATTTAATAAATTAGACGAATCTATAAAAAAAGAGTATGAAGATAAATCTGCTATCGTTCAACAACATATTATGTCTGCTATTGTAGAAATTAAATCTATAGAAAAAGAATCTGATATGCGTGTACAAGAATGGCAGTCCAATGTTGCACTTCTTACTATTAATGCCCATATTAATTTAATTAAAAATAAATACAAAAAAAATAAAAAAATTAATAATTTCTTAGACTCTATAAAAAAAGATATTTTAAAAAATATAAATCTTTTTACTGCTGATGAAAAGGCTTTAGAAGCAAAACTTCAAGGTCCTCAAGCAGCTCATCCAGAAGTATATAAACCTTGGTTAAATTATAGAGTAAATTTATTTATAGACAATAGTTCTTTAGAAGGTGCTCCAGTTGTTGCAGATACTAATTATTCTTATCACAATATATTTGGAAAACTTGAATATGAAAATTATTATGGTACATTAAAAACTGATTATACAATGCTAAAACCTGGTCTTCTTCATATTGCAAATGGTGGTTATTTGGTATTTCAAGCAAATGATTTATTAACAAATAGTTTATGCTATGATGCTTTAAAAAAAGTATTAAGAAGTAAAACTCTTGGTATAGAAAATGCTGCTGATCCTCGTTCTTCTATGGTAATGATTTCTTTAAAACCAGAACCTATACCATTGGATTTAAAAGTAATTTTAATTGGTGATGAAAATATTTATCAGACATTACTTGCAATGGATCCTGATTTTAGAAAATTATTTAAAATAAAAGTAGAATTTGCAGATGAAGCACCTTTAAATAAAGATAATATGATAAAGCTTTCTAGATTTGTAAAAGGTTATTGTGATTATGAAGAACTTCCACCTTTAGATAATAAAGCTATGGCAAAATTAATAGAATATGCTTCTAAACTTGCCGATAATCAAGATAAATTATCTACCAGGTTTACAGATTTGTCTTTAATAGTTGGAGAAGCTTCTACTTGGGCAAAACTTGCTAAATCTAAAATAATAACTGAAGAATTTATAACAAAAGCTCTTACAGAAAAAGTTGATAGAGTAAAAAAATATGATGAAAAATACATGGAAATGATTAAAGATGACACATTGCTTATAAGTACTTCTGGTTTAAAAGTCGGACAAATAAATGGACTTACTATTATGAATGTTGGAGATTATACTTTTGGCAAGCCAGTAAAAATAACTGCAAATACTTATACTGGTAAAAATGGAATTATAAACATAGAAAGAGAAGTTGAGCTTTCTGGCTCTACTCATTCTAAAGGAATTTTAATTTTAAGTGGTTATTTAGGCGAAATGTTTGCACAAGATATGCCTCTTTCTCTTACAGCTAGTATTTGTTTTGAACAATTATATAGTGGAGTAGATGGTGATAGTGCATCTAGTACAGAGCTATATGCCCTACTTTCAAGTTTATCAAATATTCCTATTAATCAAGCTTTTGCAGTTACAGGTTCAGTAAACCAAAAAGGTGAAATTCAACCAATAGGTGGAGTAAATGATAAAATAGAAGGATTTTTCCAAGTATGTAAAATGAGAGGATTAGATGGTTCTCACAGTGTTATAATACCAAAACAAAATGTTAGAAACTTAAATCTTTCTAATGAAGTAATAAATGCTGTTAAAGATGGTAAATTTCATATATATGCTATTTCTACAATTGAAGAAGGAATTGAACTTTTAACTGGAGTACCTGCTGGAAGTAAAGATGAGAATGGTAACTTCCCTGCTGGAACTATAAATTATTTAGTTTATCAAAGATTAAAAAAATATGCTGAAGTAAGTAGAGAGAAATAGAATACAATAAAAATATTATAACTTATAATATCGCCCATTATTTTTGGTAATGGGCGATAAATATTCACAAATTCACTGTATTAAATTATTCTTGAACTGGAGCTTTTGTTTCAGTTGTTGCTTCTGTTTCAACTACTGGAGCTTCTTCTACTACAGGTTCAGCTGGTGTTTCTTCTAAATCTGCTTTTATTGTAATTTCTCTGTTTTCTATTCTAGCACCTGTATTTTCTTTAGTTTTAGCTGCTTTTCCTATTCTGTCTCTTAAGTAGTATAGTTTAGCTCTTCTTGCTTTACCTACTCTTACTACTTCTACTTTTTCTACTAATGGAGAATGTACTAAAAATGTTTTTTCAACACCAACACCATAAGCTATTTTTCTTACTGTAAATGTTGCATTTACTCCTCCACCTTGTTTTTTTATTATAATTCCTCAATTGTTCATGTTCTATTGATTTTATGATATCCATTTGATATCCTCCTTTCTTTTTTATTACTCATTTTTAATCTAATAAATCTGGCCTTTTTTGTTTAGTAATCTCTAAAGATTTTTCATTACGCCATTTTTTTATATTTTCATGATGTCCAGAAACTAATACTTCTGGAACTCTTATACCTCTAAATTCTTCTGGTCTTGTATATTGAGGATATTCTAAAAGTTTGTTACTAAAAGATTCCTCTTTTATAGATTCTTCATTTAGTACACCTTCAATATATCTACTAACAGAATCAATAAGTACCATTGCTGGTAATTCTCCTCCTGTTAGTACATAATCTCCAATTGATATTTCCTCATCTACAATTTCATCTAAAACTCTTTGGTCTATTCCTTCGTAATGTCCACAAAGTAATATTAAATGATTTTCTTTTGATAGTTCTTTTACTTTATTTTGATTTAAAACTTTTCCTTGTGGAGATAAGTATATAACTTTTGCATTTTCTTTTTTGTTAATAGAAGAATAAGCATCATATACAACATCTGGCATTATAACCATACCAGCTCCTCCACCATATGGAGTATCATCAACTTTTTTATGTTTATCTTTTGAAAAATCTCTAATATTTATTAAATTAATTTCTATTAGTTGCTTTTCTTTTGCTTTCCCAATAATGCTTTCATCTAATGATTTAAACATTTCTGGAAAAAGTGTAAGCACATCAAATTTCATCTTTCCTCCATACTTTATATAATGTAAAATTTATTTTTTAAACCAAGCCATCAATTAAATGAACCACTATTTTATCATTATCAATATCAACTTGTTTTATCACTTCTTTTATAGATGGAAGTAATATTTGTTTTCCTAGGTCATCTTTTATTACATAAATATCATGAATTTTATTGTTATATATATCATCAACTTTTCCTAAAAAATTCCCTTTTTCATCATATACTTTAATTCCAATTAAATCTGCTATAAAGTATGTATTTTGTGGAAGTTTTCTAGCGTTTTCTCTTTTAATTTTAATATAACAGTTTTTATATTTTTCTGCTATATTAATATCATCTATTCCCTTAAATTTAATTAAAACTAAATTCTTATGATATTTAATTTGTTCTATATTAAATTCTTTAAGTTCTTTGTTTTTTACTATATATACACTTTCTAATTCTTCAAATCTTTCTAAATCATCTGTAAAAGGTTTTACTTTTACAAATCCTTTAATTCCAAATGTATTTACTATTTGACCTATTTCAAAATATTCTTGCTTCATTTTAACTCCTATATTGTAATTAGTTTTTTATTTAGTCTAAAAATTCAACTATTACTTTTCTTTTATCTTTTGCTAAAGATTTCATAAGAGTACGAATAGAATTTGCAACTTTACCTTGTTTACCAATTATTCTTCCCATATCTTTATTATCTACTTTTACTTCGTAAATAATTTTTTCTGTTTCTTCTTTTTCTACTATAGAAACAGCTTCTTGATTTTCAACAATATTTTTTATAATTGTTTCTAAAATTTGTTTCATATAACAAATACCTTTCTAAATCTGTAAAACTATTTTAATAATTTACAATGAATATTATTTGTTGTAAAAAGAAACGAGTATTGCTAGGCGAACAAATAAAAATTTTTGAGATAGTACATGTTGTACATTGAAAAAATTTTTATGAAGTTCAACAACGCAAGACGAAGTTTATTTTCGCAACTTGTTAGTTGGCTTTTTCTATAAGAGCCTTAACAGTATCTGTAGGTTTTGCACCATTTTTAATCCATTTTTCAACTTTTTCTTTATCTAAAACTATTGTAGATGGTTCTGTCATAGGATTATATGTTCCTATTTTTTCAATTATTTTCCCATCTCTTGGACTTCTAGAATCTGCAACTACTATATGGTAGAATGGAGCTTTTTTTGCACCTTGTCTTTGTAATCTTATTTTTACCATTTAATTCACCTCCTAAAAATTTTGCTAAGAATTATTATTAATGGTATATAATAATTCTTAATATATATTTAAAATTAAAAACTATATTAATAAATTTATTATGTAATATTTAACCTTTTAGCATATTTTTTAAATCTCCTGGATTCATGCCTTTCATCATTTTTCTCATGTTTTTACTATCTTTCATTTTTTTCATCATTTTCTGAGTCATTTCAAAAGATTTCATGAATTTATTAATTTCTTGAACAGAAGTTCCACTTCCTTTTGCAATTCTAACTCTTCTATTTCCATTTAAAAGTTTTGGATTTTGTCTTTCTTCTTTTGTCATAGAAGATATAATTGCTTCAATTCTTATAAATTCTTTATCATCTACTTTTACATCTTTTAAAGCATTCATACCTGGTATCATTTTTAATAATGATGAAAAAGAACCCATTTTTTTAATTTGCCTTAGCTGTGTTAAATAATCATCTAAATCTAAGTCTTTTTTCTTCTTTAATTGTTTTTCTAATTTTTCTGCTTCTTCTAAGTCTATTGCTTCTTCTGCTTTTTCTATTATTGAAAGTACATCACCCATACCTAAAATTCTAGAAGCCATTCTTTCTGGGTAAAATACTTCTATATCACTTAACTTTTCACCTGTTGCTGCAAACTTTATTGGTCTTCCTGTAATCTTTTTTACAGATATTGCAGCACCTCCACGAGTATCACCATCAAGTTTTGTAAGTACTACACCATCTATTCCTAATGCTTCATTAAATGATTTAGCAACATTTACTGCATCTTGACCTGTCATAGAATCTACTACAAGAAGTATTTCATGTGGCTTTACATTTGCTTTTACATTTTTAAGTTCTGTCATAAGTTCTTCATCAATATGTAATCTTCCTGCTGTATCTAAAATTACTACATCATTTAATTTACTTATTGCAACATCCATTGCCTGTCTTGCAATTTTAACTACATCTTTTGAAGTTTCGTTTGCATAAACTGGTATATTTAGCTGACCACCTACAACTTGAAGTTGTTTTATAGCTGCTGGTCTATAAACATCACATGCAACTAAAAGTGGTTTTTTACCTTGTTTTCTAAGTAAATTTGCAAGTTTTCCTGCTGTAGTAGTTTTTCCGTGAACCTTGAAGACCTACAAGCATTATTACTGTTGGTGGATTTGGTGTAAAATTTATTTTACTTTCTGTTCCACCCAAAAGTTCTATTAATTCATCTTTTACTATTTTTATTACTTGTTGACCTGGAGTTAATGATTTTAGAACATCCTGCCCTAGTGCTTTTTCTTGTATGGTATTTATAAATTCTTTTACTATTACATAGTTAACATCTGCTTCTAATAATGCAAGTTTTACTTCTCTTAGCATTTCCTTTAAATCAGATTCTGTAATTCTTGCTTTACCTCTTAATTTTCTTGTTACTTCTTGTAACTTAGCAGATAATCCTTCAAATGCCATACCCATTTCCTCCTTTTATTTCTTAAACTAATTTAAACAAATTAATTCTTTTCTAACATTATCTAATATTTTTTCTATTTTCTTATCAGATGATGTATTGGTTATTTTATTTAATTCTTCGATTATTTGTTGTATTTGTTTTTCCTGTTTTAACATCTTTTTCATGATTAAAAGCTTTTCTTCATATTCGAAAAGTTTATTTTCCCCCTTTTTTATTACATCTCTTACTGCTTGTCTTGTTATATTATTATTTTCTGCTATTTCTGAAAGTGATAAATCATTATTATAATAGTCATCTATAAATTCAAATTGTTTTTCAGTTAAAAGCTTTCCATATATCTGGCATAGAATACTTACTTCAACCTTTTTTTCCAATGTATCATCATTCCCTTCACAAGGCACAAATCTAGTTGGAAAAGAATTAAATTTTGGCTAGGAAAACGAATTTAAAATTTATGAGGCGTACTTTTTGTACGTTGATTAAATTTTAAGTGAAGTTTGACAACGCCAAAATTGTAATTATTTTTCAACTTTTCACTTCCTATTTTAGAGCAAAATATAATAGCATTATTTTTGTAATGCTATTATACTTTACACTATTTTTGTTCATTTGTCAAGTGTTTTGGTGAAATTTGTGTAGAAACTCATTTTCTCACATAAGTAATATATTCATAATCAAATGGATTTTTTTCATCTTTTATACCTTTTTTAGTTTCAATTATTTCCCACTCATTCTCATCTATTTTTGGAAAATATGCATCACCATCAAATTTTTTATATATTTTTGTTATATACATTTTTTGAGCTTTTTTTATTAATTGGCTATATATTATTGCTCCACCTATCACAAAATTTTCTTCATTATCATTTACATATTTATCAATTTCTTGTATATCATTCATTATTTCTACATTATTATTCTCAACTTTGTAATTTGTATCTCTTGTTATAACAATATGTTTCCTATTAGGTAATATTCCTCCTAAAGACTCAAATGTTTTTCTCCCCATAATTATTGTATGACCTGTTGTTAATTCTTTAAATCTTTTTAAATCCTCTGGCAAATGCCACAAAAGCTTATTATCTTTACCTATAACATTATTTTCTGAAATTGCTACTACAATACTTAGCATTTTATTCCTCCTATTTTTATAATTAATATTTAGTTATATTGCAACAGGTATTTTTCCTAAATTAATTTCTTTATTATAATCATAATCTTTTATTTCAAAATCTTCTACTTTAAAATTATAGAAATCTTTTGTTGAATTATTTATAACTAATTTTGGATGAACTTCCATTGGTTTTGCTTGTATTAATTTTTCTATAAGTGGAATATGTCTATCATAAATATGACAATCACCTATATTATGTGTTAAAGTGCCAACTTCTAATCCTGCAACTTGTGCAAACATATATTGCAATGCTGCATATTGCATAGTATTCCATCCATTTGCTGCAAGCATATCTTGTGAACGCTGATTTAATATTAAGTGTAATTTCCCTCCTTTTACTAACCACTGTGTTCCATAGGCACATGGCTCTAAATTCATATCTTTTAAATCAGCATGGTTAAATATATTAGTCATTATTCTACGACTTGATGGATCGTTTTTCAATAAATATAATACATAATCAACTTGATCCATTTGTTTTATTCCTTCTTTTGTTTTAAACTCATATTTTTTTCCTAATTGATATCCATAAGCTTTTCCTATAGTTCCATTTTCATCAGTCCATTGATCCCAAATATGAGAATTTAAATCTTTAACAGAATTCGATTTTTTCTGCCATATCCACAATATCTCATCAATAGCTCTTAATACAGTTTTAGTATTGTTTCGTAAAGTAATCATAGGAAACTCTTTTCCAACATCATATACATTACTTACACCTACTATAGAAATATAATTAGCCTCTGTTCCATCTTCCCACCTAGTTCTTACATTTGTTCCTTTTGAAGAATACCCTTCATTCATTATTTTCTTACATGTTTCAATAAAATTCTTATCTGCCTCTGTCATATTTTACTCCCCCTTAATTCGTTTTAGGGACAGGTCTCCAAACGAATAAAAATTCGTTTTGGGGACAGGTCTCTTTTATATTTTTATAATTAAATTTCCCATTTTGGCACATATTCTTCTTCATGTTCTCCTAATTCCTGCATATAACCATTCTTTAAATCTAGAGTATATAAAAAATTTTCTATTTCTTTATACTCTTTTTTACTTAATTTTCTATTTATATACTCATCTTGTTTTGCTTTAAATGTTGGAAAATATTGAGCCATAATACTTACATAAATATCTTCTGGCATATTTTGTTTAATCCATTTTAATATATGTTTACTATTTTGTAAATGATTTGGTAAAATTAAATGTCTTATAATTATTCCTTTTTTTATCATTCCATTTTCATCAAATATTGCTGTACCTACTTGATTATACATTTCTTTGATTGCTTTTATAGCTACTTCAAAATAATTATTTATTTTTGAATATTTTTTTGCTAAATCATTGGCATAATACTTTAAATCAGGCAAATATACATCAATGTACCCATCTAAAGCTCTTATTGTTTCAATATTTTCATAAGCATTTGTATTATATATTATAGGTATATTAAGTCCGTTTGCTTCTTGCAATTTTTATTGCCTCTATTATGTGATATGCATACATTGTTGGTGTAACTAGATTTATATTATTGGCATTTTTTTCTTGCTGACTTATAAATATATCTGCCAATTCTTCAATTGATATTTCTCTGCCTTTTCCTAATTGGCTTATTTCGTAATTTTGACAATATATGCAATTCAAATTGCAGTTTGAAAAAAATATAGTTCCAGATCCATTTTTTCCACTTATGCATGGTTCTTCATATTGATGTACAGACGCAAGTGCTATTTTAATTTTGTCATTACTCTTACACTTTCCGATTTGACCATTTTCTCTATTCACTTTGCACTTGTGTGGACATATTTCACAACTTTGTAATTCTTGCATTTATCAAAAGCTCCTTTTTACTATTCAACGGTTAGTTTTCTTATTCAAGCCTGTCCCCAAAACGAACTTTTATTCGTTTTAAGACCTGTCCCTATTGCGAAAAACTTAAATAACCTAATTCTATCCATCTGTTATATGCTAGATTTAGATTAAATACTAATTTAGGTTTAGCTCCTGCTCTATTTTTATCTACTACACATGCATAATATCTTTCATCTGGATCATCATATTTTTTCAAATTGAAAAATTTTGTATCTACTTCTTTTAATGAATATCTATATTTATTTAAATCATCCCTTTGAATTTGTTTTATTAAACATAATGTATCTAGTACTTCTTTTACTGTTCTGCTTACTGCTAAGTCATTTACATCTAGATTTATTGGAAGTGTCTGGCTTTCTGTTAATTGAAGTGTTGAACATATAAACATATTAAAGTTTTGTGCTAAATTTGAAAGTATAGTTGCTGTCCTTTTTATTTCTTCTCCATTTCCAATATTTGCTGTATCTGTTTTTAAAGTATCATAAAATACATATTCTATTTTTTCCTTATAATAATAATTCATTATTACTTTTTTTAGTTCATCATTAGTATGATCTGTTATGTTTATAAAATAAATTGAATTGTTTATTTGATTATTTATCCAATCTGTTACTGCAATTGTTTTATTAAATTCTGTTGATACTTTTTGTAATCTTTTTACAAATTCTTGTCTTGATTCATCTGATTTTTGTAGAACAAAGCCATTTTCATCGACTTCTACTTTTGCATCTTTATCTGCTCTGAATTTAAATTCTAATAATTCTCCTTCTGTTTTTGAAATTTGCTGTCCATGTAATTTTTGTATTTCTGGATTATTTAAAACTGTAGTTATTAAGCAAAGTTTCATTTTTTCCTCTGACATTTCATTTGAAATTACAAGTACTTTCTTTTTATGTATAAAAGCTGTATATGCTGAAAGGTTAATTGTAAATCTACTCTTTCCTGAATTTGATGGCATAGCAAATGCCATTGTTTCTCCCTTTCTAATTCCCTTAAATACACTTGATAATATCGAAAATGGAAGTTCTAATCCATTTGTTAAATTATTTTCACCTTTTTCTAAAAAACTAGTTAAATCTTCACTTAAAACTGATTGTTTAAATTTTTGAGTTACACTTACTTGTACTATTGCTGCCTTTACCTCATCTGTCGACATTTGATCATATAATTCGTAATCTGTTATATCTATTATTTGATTTTGTATTTCTTCTCGTGGTTCTTCTACATAGCTTTTTCTAATTATGCATAATTTTCTAAGTTCTAGATATATTTTTTCTGGATTATAACTTTTTTGCTCTATTTCAAACTTTAATTCTGATTTTTGTTTATATGTTTCATTGTTATCTACTGAGAAATTGAAACCTTTTTTAGCTATTTCTGGTGTAAATTTTCCACCTTCTGTAAACAAAATACTTTTGTACATATTGAGTAAACTTTGATCATCAAAATAACATTCTTCAAATATAATATAATATTTTGTAATTAGCTTTGGATTATTTAAAAGCATTCCTATGTAAGTTTTTTCTAATTCCTCGTTTCTTAATTTTTCTGGATATGCTGATTCTTGCTTTTTTATTTCTTCTTTATATACTACTTTTTCTTTTTCATTATTCCAATCATAAAATTCATCATCTTCTTCATTATCTTCTATTTCTTCCTCTTCTGTATTATTTTCTTCTTCACTTTCATTGTTTTCGTTATAGTTTTCCATTTCATTTTCTTCATCTATATATTCATTCTCGTTATCATTTTCAATATCATCTTCAACATTTTCTTCATTTAAATCTTCTTCTATTTCATCTTCAACATTTTCTTCAACTTTAACTTTTTTTCTTTTTCTAGGAGTAGCTTTAACATTTGGCTTTTCTTTAGTATTATTTAATTCTCTTATTTTTTCTAGTGCTTCTGATATTTTACCTTTTCCTAGCATAGTTCTTATTTTTTTTATCTCTTTTTTATCTTTACCTGCTTTTTCAAATGCATCTAATACTTTATATAACTTATCTATATTATTATCTGCCATTTCTTTTGTTTTCTCCCCTCTCCTACATTTTATACAAATTCTATCATAGTTTTATCGTTTTTACAACAAAAAAATTTTCATTAGCCATGAAATAATTTTATTACATCGGCAATGAAAATTAATTTTTTAATTTTAATATTAACAATCCAAATAATAAAGAAATTTTTCCAAATATGCCTCTAAAGCAAGTAAAAGTCGATTCTCTCCATACAATAATGAAAGACCTGTCCCCAAAACGAATTTTTTTTCGTTTTAAGACCTGTCCCCAAAACGAACTATAACTCTACTTTGGCATAAAGAAATAATCTTTTCACTAATTGAAATAAAATCTCCTTGCTTATAAATTGGTTTAATATATTTTTCAATAATATCTATATAATTTTCTCCTATTTGTATAAAATGCGTTTTAATAGCATATCTGTTAAACTTATTCCCATTCACCTCCATTAAAATTTTTTTGTTTTCATTTGCTCTTAATTCCATACTTTTTTCCTTTCTTTTTACTTCAATGCTGATTATAAATAAGAATCCTTAAAATAATCTTAAACTTTATAAAAAATTGTGATATAATATTAATGTTCGTTTTAAGACCTGTCCCCAAAACGAATAAAAATTCGCTGTGAGACCTGTCCCTAAAACGAACTAAAGGAGGAAATAAGTATGATTTCAAAAAGTATTGTAAATGTTAGATATGCTGAAACAGATAAGATGGGAATTGTTCATCATTCTGTATACCCAATATGGTATGAACTTGCTAGAACAGATTTATCTAAACTAGCTGGATTTCCTTATTCTAAAATGGAAAAAGAAGGAATTATGACACCTTTAATAGAATTAAATTGCAAATACTATAGCCCTGCTTATTATGATGATGAACTCATTGTAACTGCTACAGTCAGTAAACTTACACCTGCAAGACTAGTATTTTACTATGAAGTTTTTAGAAAAGATTTCGAAAAGCCAATTAATACAGGTTATACTGTTCATGCAATAGTTAATAAAGAAATGAAACCAATTAATACCAAGAAACTATTCCCAGAAATTTATGAATCAATGGAAAAAATGGCACAATAAGGAGGAATTATTAAATGATATTTGAATATAAAACAAGAGTTGATATAGGAAAAGTAAATGGTAATGCTTATGTTACTAATAAAGGTATGCTTGCTTTGCTTGAGAATGTTGCTTGTATGCATTCGGATAAGGCTGGTTACGGTATTTGTGATATTCCAATAACTCATTTATCTTGGGTTCAACTAAATTGGAGGGTTACTATTATTAGAAGATTAAAGTATGGTGAGGAAATTACTATTAGGACTTGGGCAAAAGAAGCTTCTAAAGTTACTACTCTTCGTGATTTTGAAGTTTTAGATAAAGATAATAATCAAGTTTGCATTGGAACAACAAAATGGACATTAACTAACATTGATACTCAAAGCCTTGTAAAAATATCTGATGATATTATAAATGAATATGAACCTATTAATAAATCTATCATGCCTGATTATGATTTTAAAAAACTACAAGAACCAATAAGTTTTTCAAATGAATATATATATACTACTCAAAGAAGAGACATTGATGTAAATAAGCATATACATAATTTAAATTATTTAGATTTAGCTTATGAAACTTTGCCAGAAGAAATTTATAATAATGAGGAATTTAATAATATTGAAATAATGTATAAAAAAGCAATAAAACTTGGAGATGTCTCTAAATGTTTATATTCTTTTGAAAATAGTAAACATACTGTTGTAATAAAAAGTTTAGATGAAAAATCTTTACATTGTATTATAAATTTATGGTAAGATTACTCATATATTTAACTTTAAAATTCATGTTAATTTAAATGTATTTTACCATTTAAGTTAACATGAATTTTATATTATTAAAAAATAAAATTTATTTTTTTAATTTATCATTTATATTTTTAAAAACATTATTTTTAGTAACATTAAATAATTCAGATAATGTTTGTGAAATTATTAATTTGTTTTGCTTATTTGTTTTACGATATGCTTTTATAATTGTTCCCATTGTTTTAAATCTATTTTTAGACATTTCATATAATGTTTCTGAATTTGTTTCATTTACAATTTTATATATAATGTTTATAAATTCACTTCTTTGTTTTGGTGTAAATTTAGTAGTCCATTCCTTTATTATTTCATCTACAAGTTCACTTTCATTAGTTACTTCTTTTAAATATATAAAATCATTTCCTTCAACTTGCCAAGAGTATAAGTCATGTTGCATTATTCCTTTTTGTGTACTTCTAATTATTTTGAATTTTTCTTCATGATACATAAGTTTCCCTATAATTGATGTTTGAGGAATTAATGAATTAATTTTATTTAACATCTCTTTATATTTCAAACTTTTAATAATTTCTAAATTTAAACCTGGTCCATCATTATTATATACTTCAATAATATTCTTTTTAGTTATATTATTACAAAATATTGATGCATACATTGCTAAATTTCCACCTTTAGAATGACCACCTATTCTCATCTTTCTATGTGTATTTTTGTATACTTCTTCTACATACTTTACTGCTTCTTTTTGTGACGGAATATTTATATCTAAACTTATGTTAAAGTCTTCTTTCCATCCAACTAAAGTATTATCTGTACCTCTAAATGCTATATATACTGTATTATCTGGTATATATATTGTTACAGCTGAAAATTGCTTTTCTTCTTTTTTAGAAACCTGATTAATATACATATCTATTTTCAAATTTCCAAATCTTTTGCTATTTGCTAATGCAGGAAATAAATCTTTGTCTTCTTTTTGTAGTATTTTTTCTTCTGGAATTCCTATCTCTATTAAATATAAATACGCATTTTTAATTGTTATGTTTTTATACTTATCCTTAATTAATTTATAATCTTCAAACACTTTATCTAATGGCAAATATGAGAATCTGGAAAGTATTAAATTATCTACATTATTAAATTTATCTTGTGAAAAACTTAAATCTCCTCTCCATTTTATATAATCTAATATGTTGGGCATAAATTTCCCTCCTTATTTAATATCCTTTTGTATTTTAATTATCAATTACAACTATTATACAACATTTTTTTACATTTTAATACATTTTTTATTTACTTAATCTAATTTTAATGATATACTTTATTTAATTATATGAAAGGAATAAGATTTATGGTAATTAATAAAGATGGATTAATTACTGAAAATCAAAATACACAAGATAATACTTTGTCAAATGAACTAGAGCAAACTACTTTAAACGAAGAAATTAAAAATTTTGATTTAAACAGTAATAATAATGAATTTTCTAATTCAATTGAATACAACCAAAAACTTGATGAGTGCCTTAAAAATGTTGTTATCTCAAATAATACTGAAAATATAACTAATATAGAACCTAATTCAATAACATCACAAAATAATACAAGTATTTCTAATTTATCTTCAAATGAAGATGAAAATAAAGAAAAAACAGTTGAAACTAATTGCTTAGCTTTAACTGTTCGTAAAGATTATAATTTTTCTATTGCAAAAAATACTGTATTTAAAACTATTCGCATGAGTATAAAAGTTGCAATATCAACATTAGTATTAAATTTGATAAAAATATTTTTTTAATATCGTATTTTACAATGCTATTATGCTGTAAAATAAGATATTATTTTTTTAAAAAATCTAAATAACCTATTATTATATACTACTGATAATGTATTCTTGCTATTTTCTTTGCTTATTTCTATAACCTTTCTATCAAATTTATTTAAAATAGATTGTTTATATTGTTCAAATTCATCATTCAAATCAAATCTTTTTTCTTCTACTATTCCCATATATTGTTTGTAGTTTATAATTTTCTCTGCGCAAAAATCTACTTCATCTATTGTATTTATCTTATTACAAATTTTATCAAAATATGTTTTAACTATTATATCTTGTAATTCCAAATAAATATCTACTATTTCTTTATTTATTACTTCCTTGCTTTCTAGTTTAAGTTCTTCATTCGCTTTATTTCTTAAATCTATTATTCGATCAATTTTTTTTATTATTACATTTGCTTTTTCTTCAAAAGTATTTAAAAACATATCTTCAAAATTTTCTTTAGATGTTATAACCCCTTCAACGATAACATTTTCTCCCAAAAGATATATTATCTGATATATTAAATTTGTTAAAAATGGATAATAATTGGGGCTAATTGTTTTTAATATTATTCCATTTTTCTTGGTTACTTCTAAGTTTCTTCCAATAGATTTTGAAGCCATATATTGTACAGCAGCCTCATTTATCCCCATTCCATAAGTAGAAAATTCATCAAACCCGCAAAGACCTATTTTTTTAAGTTTACCATTATCATTTCTATTATCTTGTAAATAATGGATACACTCATGAATAATAATATCATCTACTTTATTAAAATTTATATTCTTGCTAAAATAGATAGAATTATTTTCATATATATAATTTACATTTGAAATATTAGAATCTTTTTTTACATTTGCAAAATACATTTTACAATTTAATAACTTAATTAGTATTTCATTATATTTTTCTTCTAATACGGAAAATGTCCTAACTAATGCTTCTGTTACTTCTTCTGCTATATATCTTACTTCTCTTGGTGTGAATTCTCTAATAGTTTCTATTCCAAGTTTTTCTAATTTTTTTTCTAAATTCACTTGTTCCTCCATAATCTTATGTTTTTCTACATTATATTACAGTTAGATTTTTTTAGCAAGAACTTTTTTATTTTTCTGTAGTTTATGTGATATATTTCATTTGTAAAATATTTTATAATATATCATTAACATTTTCGATTCCTGGATATAATAAATTAATTAAATCATCATTTACAACGATTCTTAATTTTTCATCTTGCTCTGTTAGTTGTATTTTCTTTATTATAGATTTATTGCCACAATTATTCTCTTTTAAAATATTGTTCAATACTTTTAAAGAGTATTCACTTGAAATTTTTTTAGAATTTGATTTCAAATCTACTATTTCTCTTAACCATTCTGTAATAATTTTCTTATAATTTTTATTCTTAACCTCAATTATTGCTATAATTTTTCCATCATATTCTTTTATACTTTCAATAGACCATTCTATTGTATTAAAAAGATTTTTTTCTAATTCCTCTGATTGTGCATTATTTAAAATACTTTCATCTAATCCTGAAATTATACTATTATAGTCTGCATATTTATTTACTTCTTCTATATTTGATGTTTTTAATGCTGAAAAAAACTTATCTATAATACTCTTTTGTTCGGAAAATTTTTCTTTTTTTCCGTTCTTTACATATATGCAAGTTATAGTTATTCCAATAATTAAAAGAGAAACAAATAATAATACAAATATTTTTGCTAATTTTCCGTTTTTTATTCTTTATAGAATGCTTTCCCATTTTATTTTCCTTTCTTATTGAAAGAAGAGTAGTGTTAAACTACTCTTCTCATAAACAGCTATTATTGATTTAATTCTTCATTTTCTTCTTTTATTTCTTCGATTTTATTTTCTTCTGTTTCTACATTTTCATCAACAACATTCTCTGTAATATCTTCATTGAAAATCTCAGAACTATCGACTGTTGTTTCATTCTCTTGAGAAGATTCATTATTTAATAAATTGTTACTTTGTTCTGTTGTTTTATTTATATCATCCATAATTAAATTATTATCTAACTCTTCTTGTTTATTTACTGTATTCTCAATTGTTTCGTTTTCTACTATGTTTTCAGTTACATTATTATTCTCTTGCTCGATGACTTCATTTTCTATTTCACTTTTTTCGATTTTTTCTATTACTTCATCAATATTGACTTGGTTTATTTCTTCTGTTTCTACTTTTGATAAAGCTTTTGATAAAATGTTAGTTGATTGCACAGATAATGTTTGAACTGACATATTTTGTGTAGATTCTATTTTTGAATTATAGTAAATTAGTGTTGATACGCTAGAAGTAGTATTCTCCCACATATTGCTTGTAGTTTGAACACTTGCAGTATTAATAACATTTACTGTTGCGCCATCTGGTATTAATGTTCCTAAAGATCTAACATCTACAATTATTCCATCTATATGATATGAACATGCTGACATCTTTATATCTTTATATGTTATATTTCCAGTATTTTTATTTGTTATTTCATATCTTCTTGTACGGCTTTTTTCTTCATACGCATCTACTACCTTATACCATAAAACAACTTGGTTATCTGTTAAAGAAATTCCATAATTATTCTCTAAAAATCTTTTTACAGTATTTGTAGTTGGTAATCCATACTTTGTATATTTAGACATGGTTCCATCGTTATTTGCAGTAACAAAATCATCCATCATATCAGCAAGTGCATTTGCATCATTCATATTATTATTTATTATATTGTCATTGTATCCTGGTACGAAAAATTCTTTTGATGGCATACCACTGCTAGCAGCTGTTGTTGTTCCTGCATATAAATAGCCTGAATTTCCATCTGTTGGAGATGCAAATCTAACAAACATTGACATAGTATTATGTTTATCATTTGAGTTTCCTTCATTATAATCTTCAATATAATGAGCCACTATATCAGATATTACTGTTGTTTCTGTTCCAGCATCTACTTCTTTACCTTTAAACACATTTTCATCAAGTTTAACTTTAATGTCAATTTGTTGCGCATCTGTATTATATCCTATATTGTCTACAGACCATGTTATTTTAGTTCTGCTTTCTTCATCTACTGTTTCCTTTATAACTCCTGATGGTAATTCTCCTTCTATTGTCATTCCTAATGGAAGAATATCTGTTATTGTTTGATCATTTACTTTTTCAGGATAGCTTCCTTGTACTGTATTTTCGACTTTTAATCTATAATACATATAATTATTTGTATCTGAATCATATCTTATTTCTGTTATTGGTTTTTTATTTATATCTAATGCTGTTTTTGTTAGTGTTAGTGATGGTGTTGGCATTGCTGTAAAGCTTCCTTTTATTACTACATTTTCTGCTGGCATTGTAAAGTCTTCTTTATCCCAACCATTAAATGTATATCCTGGTGCTGTTGCATCTTCTGCTACTGTTACCTCTGCTCCATATTTGTACATTGTTTCTTCTGGTAATTTGCTTGCTCCTTCTGGTACTGTTCCTTCATACTCGTATGTTACTTTGTAACTATTTCTGTTGTAGTAGATTTTTACAACTGTTGTTCCATTTCCAGCTATTGTTTCTTGTTCAAATTCTTGCGCTTTAAATCCTGCATAGTCTTTTGCAACTGCTTGTGTTTGTGCTCCTGTTGTTCCTGTTTTTGTTTCTGTTGCATCTTCATCTAATGTATATTCTTCATTATCTAGATTTTGTAAGTAGTGTTCTACTTTGTATTTTGTATCATCTCTTGCTGTAAAGCTTCCTTTTATTACTACATTTTCTGCTGGCATTGTAAAGTCTTCTTTATCCCAACCATTAAATGTA
>CALXYR010000011.1 GCA_944393025.1 uncultured Clostridia bacterium
ATATTAATAAAAAAATAGTTGAACTTGGAGATAAATTAGGAAAACCTGTAGTTGCAACATGTGATGTACATTTTATGGATCCACAAGATGAAATATATAGACGTATTTTAATGGCAGGACAAGGATATGACGATGCAGATGAACAAGCTCCATTATACTTACGTACAACTGAAGAGATGCTTAAAGAATTTGAATATTTAGGTGAGGAAAAAGCATATGAAGTTGTTGTAACAAATACAAATAAAATTGCAGATATGTGTGAAAAAATAAGTCCAATATCTCCAGAAAAATGTCCACCACATATTGATGGATGTGAACAAACTATAAAAGATATAGCATATGGAAAAGCACATGAATTATATGGAGATCCTTTACCAGATTTAGTTCAAGAAAGACTAGACAAAGAATTAAATTCAATTATAAAAAATGGATTTTCTGTTATGTATATTATTGCACAAAAGTTAGTATGGAAATCTAATGAAGATGGGTATATAGTTGGTTCCAGAGGTTCTGTTGGTTCCTCATTTGTAGCTAATATGACAGGTATTACAGAAGTAAACTCACTTCCACCACATTATAGATGCCCAAAGTGCAAATACTCTGACTTTACTGATTATGGATATGCTTGTGGATTTGATTTGCCAGATAAAGATTGTCCTAAATGTGGTACAAAAATGGTTAAGGATGGAATAGATATACCATTTGAAACTTTCCTTGGATTTAATGGAGACAAAGAGCCAGATATAGACTTAAACTTTTCTGGAGAATATCAAGCAAAAGCACATAAATACACAGAAGTTATATTTGGAAAAGGAACTACTTTTAAAGCAGGAACTGTAGGAACTGTTGCAGATAAAACTGCTTATGGATATGTAAAAAAATATTATGAAGAAAAAGGTATACCAATAAACAATGCAGAAGTATTAAGATTGGCAACAGGATGTACAGGAATTAAAAGAACAACAGGTCAACACCCAGGAGGAATTATAGTTGTACCAAAAGGAAGAGAAATATATGAATTTTGTCCAGTGCAACATCCAGCAGATGATCCAAATTCAGATATAATAACAACACATTTTGATTATCACTCAATAGATCAAAACTTACTTAAACTAGATATATTAGGACATGATGATCCTACAATGATTAGAATGTTATTTGATATAACTGGAATAGATCCAACAAAAGTGCCACTTGATGATAAAGAAACCATGTCAATATTTAGTTCAACAGATGCTTTAGGAGTGACTCCAGAACAAATAAAAAGTAAAGTTGGAAGTTATGGAATACCAGAATTTGGAACAAAATTTGTAAGAGGAATGTTAGTTGATACAAAGCCTACAACTTTTGATGAATTAATTCGTATATCTGGATTATCACATGGTACAGATGTATGGCTTGGAAATGCGCAAAGTTTAATAGAAGAAGGAACAGTAACATTAAATGAAGCTATATGTTGCCGTGATGACATAATGATATATTTAATTAAAATGGGAGTACCACCTAATAAAGCATTTAAAATAATGGAAACTGTGCGTAAAGGAAAAGCTCTAAAAGATCCAGAAAAATGGGCGGAATTTGTTTCTATAATGAAAGAAAATAATGTTCCAGAATGGTATATCAAATCATGTGAAAAAATAAAATACATGTTCCCAAAAGCTCATGCAGCAGCATATGTAACAAATGCATTTAGAATAGCATGGTTTAAGGTACATGAACCTAAAGCATATTATGCTGCATATTTTACAATAAGAGCAGATGAATTTGATAGTGATATAATGTGTTATGGAAAAGAAAAAGTAATAAATAAAATGAAAGAAATAGACTTAGCAGGTAATAGTGCAACTACAAAAGATAAAAATATGTATGCAATATTAGAATTAGTATTAGAAATGTATGAAAGAGGAATAAATTTTTTACCAATAGACTTATATAAATCACATGCTACTAAATTTATAGTAGAAGAAGATGGAATAAGACCACCACTTAATAGTATTCCAGGACTTGGAACAGTAGCAGCTGAAGGAATAGATGATGCTAAAAAAGAAGGAAAATTTATGTCAATAGATGATATGAAAATACGCTCAAAAATAGGCAAATCTGTAATAGAATTACTAGAAAGAGTTGGATGCTTAAAAGGAATGAGCCAAAGTAATCAAATGAGTTTATTTGGTTAATGAATTAGTTATAGTATAAAAATTAAATATTAAAAACATGATAATAATTTCAATTGAGCTTGTTTTGTACATTAGTATTAAGCAAGCTCTTTAATTTTATATAAAAATCTACATAATATATTACATAAACCAAAAATAGAACAATAAAATTATATAAAACAGGTTTTCATAAAATATTTAAAATATTTTTGTGGATAAATTGTAAAACACAACCCACTATTTATAGTTATTCACAGAGTTATCCACATTATCCACATATATGTGGATAGAATTAAGATGAAAAATATTAATAATAATGTAACATAATGTCGCAAAATAAAGTTAAATGAAATAAAAAATAATAAAAAGTAGAATAATATATGTGGATAAAATAAAAAGAGTGCAAAGATGTAAAATTCCTTGACTTTTACCGAATATACTGATAAAATCTACAAGTATAAAATAAGGAAAAAGAAGGTGCTTTTATGGAAAATTTGACAATGGATAAAATAGTTGGACTTTGCAAAAATAGAGGATATATATATTCAGGGTCTGAAATATATGGAGGTCTTGCAAATACTTGGGACTATGGTCCTTTAGGTGTGGAACTAAAAAATAATATAAAAAAAGCTTGGATGAAAAAGTTTGTTCAAGAAAGTAAATTTAATGTTGGATTAGATAGTGCTATATTAATGAATCCAAGAACATGGGAAGCTTCAGGTCATTTAAAAAGTTTTGCAGATCCCTTAATTGATTGCAAAGAATGTAAAACAAGACATAGAGCAGATAAATTGATAGAAGAATGGGCACATAGTCAAGGAAAAGATATGATTGCAGATGGTATGAGTGATGATCAAATGATTAGTTTTATAAAAGAAAATCATATTGTTTGTCCAAATTGTGGAAAAGAAAATTTTACAGATATTCGTAAGTTTAATTTAATGTTTAAAACATTTCAAGGTGTTACAGAAGACTCTACTTCAACAATATATTTGAGACCAGAAACTGCACAAGGAATATTTGTTAATTTTAAAAATGTGCTTCGTACAACTAGAAGAAAATTACCTATGGGTATTGCACAAATTGGAAAGTCTTTTAGAAATGAAATAACACCTGGTAATTTTACTTTTAGAACTCGTGAATTCGAACAAATGGAATTAGAATTTTTCTGCAAACCAGGAACAGATTTAGAATGGTTTACTTATTGGAAAGATTTTTGCAAAAATTTCTTAATATCCTTAGGAATGAATAAAGATAATATAAGACTAAGAGATCATGAAAAAGATGAATTAGTATTTTATAGTAAAGCTACAACAGATATAGAATTTGCATTTCCTTTTGGTTGGGGCGAATTATGGGGGATAGCTGATAGAACAGATTATGACTTAAAACAACATCAAGAATACTCAAAAGAAGATATGACATATTTAGATGTAGAAACAAATGAGAAATATGTACCTTATTGTATTGAACCATCACTTGGTTGTGATAGACTTGCACTTGCATTTTTATGTAATGCATATCAAGAAGAACAAATAGAAGAAGGAGACATAAGAACAGTACTTCATTTACATCCAGCTTTAGCACCATATAAAGTAGCAATTTTACCACTTTCTAAAAAGCTAAGCTCAAAAGCTGAAGAAATATATGAAAAATTATCAAAGAAATTTATGTGTGATTATGATGAAGCAGGAAGTATAGGAAAGAGATATAGAAGAGAAGATGAAATAGGAACACCATATTGTGTAACAATTGATTTTGATACATTAGAAGATGAGGCTGTTACTATAAGGGATAGAGATACAATGCAGCAAATTAGAATAAAAATAGATGAACTTGAAAATTGGTTACAACAAAAAGTTGAATTTTAATGTTATTCTAAAAATAATTGTATATAATGAAAAAAACATTAAAATAATAATATATAAGAGGAAAAGTAGTGGAACAAGTAGAAAAAAAGAAAAATAAAGGCACATCATTTATGAAAAATGTATTATTTTTGATGTGTTCAGAAATAATTGTAAAAATATTAGGATTAGTATATAGACTTGTTATAACAAATGTAGAAGGATTTGGAGATACAGGACTTGGCTATTATTCGGCAGGTTACCAGATATATGCTTTACTTTTAACCTTATGCTCTATAGGAATACCTAGTGTAATTTCAAAATTAATATCAGAAAGATTAGCTGTTGGAAATAATGTAGGAGCTCAAAGACTTTTTAAAGTAGCGTTAAAATTATTTGCAGGAATAGGATTAATACTATCATTAACACTATTTATAGGAGCAGATTTTATTGCTACAAAAATATTAAATGTACCAGATGTAGCTTATGTTTTAAGAGTTTTAGCGCCTGCAATAGTGTTTGTTGCAACTTCAGCAGTATTTAGAGGATATTTTGCAGGGCAACAAAACATGAAACCTACTAGTATTACACAAATATTAGAGCAATTCTTGAATTGTGTATTATCAATAGTTTTTGTATATGCATTAATAGGTAAAGAACCATATATAATGGCTGCTGGTGGAAATCTTTCAACAACTTTAAGTATTATTATAACATTTTTATATTTAATAACTTATTATAAGAGCAATAAAATAATAGTTGATAAAAGTGATATGGAAAAAGAAAAGAAAGTAAACTCAGATAAAAGGATGATAAAAACTATTTTAGCTTTTTCTATTCCTATCACAATTGGTTCCATAATTTCAGTAATAAGCTCTGTAATAGATACTGCTACAGTTAGTAACTGTATTCAACAAGCATTTACAGGCTTAATTGAAGGAGGAAAAGAAGCATTAGAACAATTAGCAATGGAAAAAGCCGGAATACTATCAAAAGTAGATACATTAATAAATCTTCCAATTGCTGTTAATTTAGCTTTTTCAACTGCACTAGTTCCTGCTATATCTGAATCAATTGCAAAAAAAGAATATGATTTAGCATCAAAAAGGTTGTCATTTTCATTTTTTGCTTCAATAATAATTATCATTCCATGTGCAATAGGATTTATGTGTTTATCAAATCAAATATTAAACTTAATATATCCTAATGCACCTGATGGAGCAGGAATATTAACACTTGCTTCAATATCTATGGTATTTATAGCACTTAGTCAAACAATTAATGGTGGATTATATGGGCTAAATAGAGTATATATACCAGCAATAGCACTTTTGATTGGAGCAGTTATTAAGTTAGTATTAAATATTATTTTAATAAGCAATCCTTCTATTAATATATATGGAGCTCCAATAAGTTCTATAGTTTGTCAAGTTATTGCATTTACAATTTGCTATAGAGCGCTAACTTCAAAAATTAAATTAAATATACCAATAGTAAAATGTATTATTAAACCGATTGTATGTGCTATTATAATGGGAATAAGTACATATTTTATAAATAGAGGATTAAACTTAATAATATCACAAAATATATCAACAATAATTTCTATTGGTTGTGGAGCATTAATATATGTAGTATCAATTTTAATGTTAAAGACATTATCAAAAGAAGATATATTAATGATTCCATTTGGAACTAAAATATATGATATATTATTAAAATTAAAAATATATAAAGAAATAGAAAATATATAAAACGGGGAAAATAAAATGGGGAAAATAAAATACTTATTTAAACGCATTATTCAAATGGATTATAAGAATATGCTAAATATTGCTAAAAAAATATCAAAAAAGACACATAAAAGCTATATTTTAATTGTTTTAGATATGATTAAATGTGGTTTTAAATATCAAGCGGGATATTATGATTATCAAGAATTTGAATTTTATAATTTGGATTCAAAACAAAGAAAAACATATTTAACAAGAGGAAAAAACAATGAAATTATTAAAAGATTTAATGATAAATCTAAGTTTCATATTATAGATAATAAAAATGAATTTTATACAAATTTTAAAGAATTTATAAAAAGAGATTGGATTTTAATAGATGGAAATAATTTTGATGATTTTAATAATTTCTTAAAATTAAATAAAGAAGTAATTGTAAAGCCAGCTGATGGAGAAGGTGGTAAAGGTGTAGAAAAAATAAAATTTAAAAGCGAAGAAGAAAATAGATATTTATATAAAAAATTAATAGATAATAATCAAAATATTGTTGAACAATGTATTGTTCAACATGAAGATTTAAATAAATTATATAATAATTCTGTAAATTCTATGAGAATGTTTACTTTTTATAAAGATGGTAAATCATATTTTTTACAAGCCATACTTAAAATAGGAAATGGTGGAGTTGTAGATAACTTTTCAAGTGGTGGAATGTATACATATGTTAATGATGAGGGATATGTTTATGTAGAAGCCATTGATAGAGAAGATAATATATATTATGAACATCCAATTTCTAAAAGTAAAATTGTAGGATTTAAAGTACCAATGTTTAATGAAGCAGTAGAATTGGTAAAAAAAGCTGCAAAAGTTGTACCAGAAATAGGATATATTGGATGGGATGTTGCAATATCTGAAAATGGTCCAATTATTATAGAAGGAAATTGTTTTCCCGGAGTATTTCAAGTAAAACCAAGTTTGGATAAAAATAAAGTAGGTTTAATTCCAAAATATAATGAAATAATGCAAATATTTTAGTTTATAATCTTTTAATTTATTGTATAGAATCTATTATTAAAATTAAATAAAGGAGAAGAAAAATTGAGAAGAACTATTTATATATTAAAAAGGTTAAAAGATATAGATAAGAAAGCTATGTTTGAAAAAGTAGAGTCTATACATAAAAAAACAGGAAAATCAAAAATTTACATTTTATATGATATGCAAAAATGTGCAAGAAAATATGGTGCAGGATATATGGACTATGATTTATTTGAAATGTATAATTTAAATGCAAAACAGCGTAATACATATTTGACTAGAGGAAGAAATAATGAATTAGTTAATAAATATAATGATAAAGCATATTTTCATATATTTGAAAATAAAGATGAGTTTAATATCTTGTTTAAAGATTATATAAAAAGAGATTGGATAACAGTAAAAGAAAAAACAAAAGAAGAAATAATTGATTTTATGAAAAAGCATAATGAATTTATGGCAAAACCAATAAATGGTGGATGTGGACATGGAATTGAGAAAATAAATGTAAAAGATTACAATTCTTTAGATGATATTTATAACAAATTAGTATCAGGAAATAATAATTATGAACTTGAAGAAGTTATAAAGCAACATCCAGAAGTAAGTAAAATATACCCAGATGCAATAAATACAGTAAGAGTTGTAACAATTTTAAAAAATGGAACAACACATATTATATGTGCATATTTTAGAATTGGAAATGGCAAATTTGTTGATAATTTCAATAGTGGAGGAATGGTAGCTCCAGTAAATGAAATAACAGGAGAAGTTACAGATAAAGCAATAGATAAAAATAAAAATTTATATAATACACATCCTCAAACTGGAACAGAAATAAAAGGATTTAAATTTCCAGATTGGGAAAAAGCAATAGAACTTTGCAGAAAAGCCTCAAAAGTTGTTCCACAAATGGGATATATAGGATGGGATGTATGTTTTACACCAGATGGACCAATATTAGTAGAAGGCAATGAATTTCCAGGTCATGATATATATCAATTACCAGAACATACACCAGAAAAAATTGGAATAATGCCTAAGTTTGATATATAAAAAATAGAGATAAATATAAATTTGCAGAAGAATTTATGCCAAAAACAAGAAAAGAGTAAATTAACTATAATACTTTTGTAAAGTAAATTAACAAAGAAGTAAAATGGAGATAATAATATATGAATGATATTACAAAATATTTTATATTATATTTAATAATAATTAATATTATAGCTTTTTTGGCAATGTATATAGATAAAAGAAAGGCAAAATATGGTAAATGGAGAATACAAGAACAATCCTTGTTCATATTAGCTTTAATAGGTGGAAGTATTGGTGCAATTATTGGAATGAATATTTTTAGACACAAAACAAAAAAATTAAGGTTTTCTATAGGTTTTCCAATAATATTAATTTTACAAATAGTATTAATTATTTCTATTTGGAATGATTTCGTTGCATAAGAAAAGTTGGTAGAATTAAAATATACAATAGACTAAAGTTACATTGATTAAGGCACATACTTATAGTATTTTAGAAAATTAACTTTGACAAATTTATTAAAAAAATATATAATATATAAACTACATCATATGATGTAAATAAATTAAAAAGGAGAAATCTAAATGCGGCAAAATAGGCAGATGAGAAGGATGAAAGGAGAAATAGTGCAAGGACTTCCTCTTGACACAGGAAGAAAAATTCCTTATCCTGAAACTGGCAAGGAAAACGAAATTGCCAGAAAAGGACAAAATCCTGCCGATTGGAAACCCGGCACTACGAATAAGTAGGGCCGGTAAGTGAGATTTAGATTGATGAAAAAGTGGAGGCAATTGCCTCCACTTTTTCTAGGAAAGCCTGAAAAATTTTAATTATATCATAAAATAAATAACTTATTCAATATAAGATATATATTAAATAATAACATTTAGATTACTATAATATTAATTTTTATTTAATTTTATATTTACATTTTAAAAAATTATATATATAATTAGCAAAGAAAAAAGTGTATAAAAAATTTTAATTGACAAAAGATATAAATAATAGGGAGGAACAATATGGATAAAAAATATGTGTATTTATTTAAAGAAGGAAATGCCAATATGCGTGAACTACTTGGAGGAAAAGGAGCAAATTTAGCTGAAATGACAAATTTAGGACTTCCAATTCCACAAGGATTTACAATAACTACAGAAGCTTGTATAGAGTATTATAATAATAATGAAAATATGTCTGAAGAAGTTAAATATCAAATATTTTTGAACTTAAAAGAATTAGAAAGAATAACTGGTAAAAAATTTGGAAATCCTGAAAAACCACTTCTTGTTTCTGTTCGTTCTGGAGCAAGAGCATCAATGCCAGGAATGATGGATACTATTTTAAATTTAGGTTTAAATAAAGAAGTTGTAGAGGCAATGGCTAAGAAAAATGAAAGATTTGCATATGACAGTTATAGAAGATTTATACAAATGTTTAGTGATGTTGTAATGGAAATTCCAAAATCATTATTTGAGGAAGAAATAGAGAAAATTAAACAAAAGAAAAAAGTAAAATTAGATACAGAACTTGATGCAAATGATTTAAAAGAATTAGTAGAAATTTTTAAATCTATTTATAAAAAAGAAATAGGAAAAGAATTTCCATCTAATCCCGAAGAACAGCTAATTGCAGCAGCAATTGCAGTATTTAAATCATGGAATAATCCAAGAGCAATAACATATAGAAGATTAAACGATATACCAAGTAGCTGGGGAACAGCAGTTAATATTCAAGAAATGGTATTTGGAAATATGGGAGAAGATTGTGGAACTGGTGTTGCATTTTCGCGTAACCCAGCAACAGGTGAAAATAAAATATTTGGTGAATATTTAATGAATGCACAGGGAGAAGATGTTGTTGCAGGTATTCGTACACCTGAACCAATAGAAACATTAAAAGAAACTGATATGGAAGCATATCAAGATTTTGTAATGTATGCAAATATGTTAGAAAAACATTATAAAGATATGCAAGATATGGAATTTACAATAGAAAATGGAAAGCTATATTTCTTACAAACAAGGAATGGAAAAAGAACTGGAACAGCAGCACTTCAAATAGCAGTAGACCTAGTAAATGAAGGCATGATAACAGATAAAGAAGCAGTTTTAAGAGTTGAACCAAATCAATTAGACCAATTATTACATCCAAATTTTAATGTAGAAAAGTTAAAATTAGTAAAACCAATTACTAAAGGATTAGCAGCATCTCCAGGAGCAGCAACAGGAAAAATTGTGTTTACAGCAGAGGATGCATTAGAAAAATTTGAAGCTGGAGAAAAGGATTTAATATTAGTAAGACTTGAAACATCACCAGAAGATATAGATGGTATGCATGTATGCCATGGAATACTTACTGTAAGAGGTGGAATGACATCACATGCTGCAGTTGTTGCTCGTGGAATGGGAACTTGTTGTGTATCAGGATGTTCAAATATATCTATAAATGAAGAAATGAAAACATTTATAGTAGATGGAAAAACATATAAAGAAGGAGATTGGATTTCACTTGATGGTACAACTGGAAATGTATATGGAGAAAAAATTGATACAGTAAAAGCAGAAGTTACAGGAAATTTTGCCAAATTTATGGAGTGGGCAGATAAATATAGACAAATGGAAGTGAGAACAAATGCAGACACTCCAAGAGATGCAAAACAAGCATATGAATTTGGAGCACAAGGTATTGGATTATGTAGAACGGAACACATGTTTTTTGCACCTGAAAGAATTGCAGCAATAAGGGAAATGATTGTAGCTAAAACAAAAGAGCAAAGAGAAAAAGCATTAGATAAAATACTTCCAATGCAAAGAGAGGATTTTGAAGGCTTATTTAGAGAAATGAAAGGCTATCCAGTAACTATAAGACTATTAGATCCACCACTTCATGAATTTTTACCACATACAGATGATGAAATAGAAGCCTTAGCAAAGGATATGAATATGACATTTGAAGAATTAAAAAATGTTGTAGTCGGATTACATGAATTTAATCCAATGATGGGACATAGAGGTTGTAGATTAGATGTAACATATCCTGAGATTGGTGTAATGCAAACAAAAGCAATTATAGGAGCTGCTATAAATGTTAAAAAAGAAGGCATAGATGTAAAACCTGAAATAATGATTCCATTAGTTGGAGATTATAAAAAAATTGTATATGAAAAAAATATAATAACAAAAACAGCAAATGAAATATAAAAAAAAGAAAAAATTGATTTAAAATATATGATAGGAACAATGATAGAAATTCCAAGAGCAGCACTAATTGCAGACAAAATTGCAAAAGAAGCAGAGTTCTTCTCATTTGGCACAAATGATTTAACACAAATGACATTTGGTTTCAGTCGTGATGATGCAGGAAAGTTTTTAGGTGAATATTATTCTAAAAATATTTACGACTTTGATCCATTTGCAAGAGTAGATGAAGAAGGAGTAGGACAATTAGTAGAAATGGCTTCAAGATTGGGAAGACAAACAAGACCAGATATTGAACTTGGAATATGTGGAGAACATGGAGGAAATCCAGCTTCAGTTGAATATTGTCACAGAATTGGACTTACTTATGTATCTTGTTCACCATTTAGAGTTCCAATAGCACGCTTAGCAGCAGCACAAGCAGCAATAAAATATCCAAGGTAAGAGGTATAAAATGAATATAAATAATAAGCTAAAAATGTATTTTGAAGATGAAGAATATAAAAGATTTTTAGAAGATATTGTTTTATTGACTAATAATAAAGAACTATTTAGAAAAAAATTCTTAGAAGTAAATGAACTTTAGGGGTATTCCTTAAAGTTCTTTTATTGTAATTAGTATTCATAAATATGAATTAAATTTTATTGATAAATATATTTACATATGGTAAAATGTGAGCAAAAATAACATAAGGTGATGTAATATGAAAAAAGAAACAATTAAAAAAATAATAATATCTATAATAATTTTGGGTATTTTATTATTATCAGAATATTGGGGTTTAGGTTTTTTAAAGAATTATACAATCTTATTTTGCAATAGTAATCAAAGCATAGATATAAAAACTGAATTAAGTAATATTACAGGAGCACTTCCAAATGAGGGAGCATATTCAGTTAAAGTTATTACAAGAAATAATGATAAAATAAATATCTATTATATGAATAATGGAAAAATAAATAATTATGATACTACTATACAAAATTTATCATTCAAAAGTTATATTACAGAAAACCTTAGCGAATACGGGGTAAGCGGAACAATATTACAAAATATAATAATGTTATTTACTGCTATAGCTTTAATTTTATTAATTATATATTTATTTGTTTCAAAAAATCCGATTAAAGGTGTTACTAAAGTTTTGTACTTAATTTTATCAATTATTACAATATTTACTTTACTTTGCATATTGCCAATGCTTTCAAAAAATTATGGTGGAGATTTTTATTATTATACTATTATTTTAGGATTATATATTATAGGATTTGTTTATGGGTATAAAAATAAAATATTTTTCTTACCAACTATATTAATGATTCCAATTTATATATTAGCAAATTGGTTTAATTATAGAAATGGTTTACTATTTACGATAGATAGTGGATGTGCATATATTTTCTTAAATTTTATAGGTGGATTAACTGGAAGAATTTTAAAGAAAAATAAGGGAATGAAACGAAAGCACTTTATTCTTTATGCAATTATTACTATTATGATAATGGTAGGAATCAATATAAATAAAATAGAATCTAGAACTGCAACAAATCTAATTAGTGGTTGTTTTAAAATTTGTATATTAGGGTTAATATATAGTATAATTGCATATTTTATTTATATTACAGGAAAGAGAATAAATAATAATAAGGAAAAAGAAGTTATAAAAAATAATATATTTATTGAGGCTATAATAATTAGCATATTAATAATAACTTTATTTTTGGTTAACATATATTTTTTAAAACCACATAATTATATTGAATCAAACTTAAAAACTTATTCTGAAAAATTGAAAGAAAAATATAGTTATAAAATTGTCCAAGAAAATGTATATGTAACAAGTGACTACGGACAAAATTGGACACAAGTGCCAGTAGAGTTTAAAAATTTATATTCGACAGAAAATGATTTTGCTAGTAATAGTTATTGGGTGAATGAAAGTAAAATGATATTTGAAATAGAAGAGGGAAAAATAGTATTTACATATTCAGACAATAATGGAGAAACTTGGAACTATTCAACAATATCTGATTGTAATGGATATACAGTATATATGAAATTTTTTGATAAAAATAATGGACTTGCTGTTATTTGTGTTGGAACAGAATTAGGACAAAGAGAATATTTACGAGTAGCTAAAACAACAGATGGAGGTAAAGTATGGACGACTCAAAAAGGTGAAAGTACAATTATAAGAATTAATAGAGGAGCTAACATTGAATTTACAGATATGGAAAATGGAAAAATAGAAAATATTTCATATAATGGAACAAAAACGATATATATTACAAATGATGGTGGAGAAACATGGAAGGAAGAATAGAAAATTTAAGTAGCTATAGTCTTATAGCTACTTTTTTGAATTTAATGGACATTTAAAAGATAAGAAAGGCATTTCGCCAAGTATGCCTCTGAAGTAGGTGCGAAATACATGTCACTCACTTCGCTCGTACAGTCTAAGGATGCCTAACCTTGTTGTATAGAAAAAATCGCTAAGAATACTGAAATTTAAAACAAAAAATCGATTTTTCCTATACAATAAAAAATGTAAAAAATTTCATAAATAAAAAATTTAAAACAGAAAAAAATAAAAGTATATAAATTTGAATTTAGGAGGAAAAAATGAAAAAAGTAATAAATTTAATATTTGTTTTATTAGGAATTTTTGCAATTTTATTAATATTGTCAAATGTTTGTAATGCAGCATCTACAGAGTCAGCTACAAATGAATCGGATTTAATTTCTGCAATACAAAATGTGGACGATGGAGGAACTGTTGAAATTAAAAATAATATAACAGTAACTGGACCGATTGTAATCCAAAAGAAACTAACTATAGATGGAAATGGTTATACAGTATCTGGTTCTACTGACTGGACATCAACATCAGGAAATCAAACAATGTTTACAGCACAATTTGCTGATGGAAAGCTTACATTAAAAGATATTAACTTAAATAATGGACCAAAATACGGTATTCAATCTTATGATGGGGCAAATGTAATTTTAGATAATGTATCTATAACAGGATTTAAATATGGTGGTGTATTAGTGAATGGTGGTAATGTAGAAGTAATAGATTTACATTTAGGATATAATGGAACTGATAACAATAATGGTATTGAAATTGATAAAGGTTCAGCTGCTACTAATAATCCGACATTAGTAATGAATGGAACTTTAACATCAGATTCAAAAGAAAATGTAGTGCGTCCTGCTGAAAATGGTTATCTTACAGAATTTACAATAACCAATACAGAAAATACTACAAACAAAGTTGTAATAGCAGGTGATAAAGTTGTTTTAACAGATGAAAACAATAATGTTATATCTGAATCTACAATACCAGATAAAGCTACAGCAAATACTGGTGAAACCTCAAAAAAAGTTATTATTACTTTAATATGGAATAATAATGAAACTAAGATAACTTTTGATGAGGGAGGGTTAGTTACTAGAGATATATTAAAATCATATATAAATTTAGATTCAAATCATAAAATAGATGGTTTTTATCTTGATAAAAAATTTACAAAAGAATTTAATTTTAATGAGGAATTAAGTAAAGATGTTTCAATATATACTAAAATATCAAAAATAGAGAATGATGATAATATGGAGGATGAAGATATAAAAGAAGAAATAGAATCAGAAAAAGATGATGTACCTAAAACTGGTGTAGAGAGTTATTTAAGCTTAGCAATTTTTTCAATATTAATATCAACAGCAGGAATTGTATATATAAGTAAAAATAAATTACACTAAAATAATCTACTGATAAATTAAGAGAATAGATATAATAGAAGTCTATTCTCTTATATATATTATGGAGATGTTGATGAAAGAAATTTATAAAAAATTAATTAATAATATAATTTATTTAGTGTTAATAATAGTTATTGTTATATCTAATATATATATTTTAAATTATTTAATAATGCTAAAAGAAATTAAAGAAGAAAGTAAACTATTAAATAATGTTAATATAACAGAAAATTCTATAGAATCCAATAAAAATAAAATAGTTATAAGTAAAGAAGAAGAGAGAATGATTAAAGTAAAAAAGTTACAAGAAGAAAATTCAGATATTGTTGGATGGATTGAAATTGAGGGAACAAATATAAGTTATCCTGTATTACAAGGTAAAGACAATGAATATTATTTAAATCATAATTATAAAAAAGAAAAATCAAAAAAAGGGTCTATATTTTTAAGTAAAGATTATAATTGGAAACTTCCAAGTGATAATTTACTCATATATGGTCATAATTTAGTAAGTGGACAGATGTTTAATAATTTATTAAAATATAAAGATGAAGAATTCTACACCAAATATCAAAAAATTAGATTTACAACAGAAAAGGAAGATTTAAAATTTGAAATTTTTTCGGTTTTTTACTCAAAAGTTTTTTTAAAATCAGAAAAAAATGTATTTAAATATTATAACTTTGTAAATGCAAAATCAGAGAAAGATTATAATAATTTTATAGAAAACGCTAAAAAAGCTTCTTTATATAATATAAATAAAGATATAGAATATGGAGATAGGTTGATTACTTTAGTCACATGTTCTTATCATGTAAAAGATGGAAGATTTGTGGTGATTGGAGCTCAAAATAATTATTTATAATTGCAATGCATAAAAAAATATGTTAATATACTGGTATAATACAGTTTTAAAATTCCTGTTCTAATTTAAGAGCAGTTTATATAAAAATAACCTGTTAACCCACTTATTTTAGGAAGCCAATTGGCAAGGAGGAATAATTCATGGTAAATAAAAAAATTATTGTCACATGTGATGAATGTGGTTCAACAGATGTAAATTCAAAGGAAGAATATTACAATCAGCGATATCGTAGAGTAAAAGATGTTGTAACTCTAGACAGAACCTATCTTTCTTTAAAATCAGTAGATACCAAATTGATTTGTCATTGTAACAATTGTGGCAAAAATTTTGAAGAATACCTAGGTAGCGAAGAATATGATTTACTACCTGATGAAATTGAAGTATAACCTATATAATAGAAGAAGGAATAAAAACCTTCTTCTATTGTTATGTTAATTATATTTCAATTTTAGGCTGATATTTTTCAAGCCACATATTTACTTGGCACAAATATGCCATAAGTTGAGGACCAGTCATAAGCTGACCAAACCAAGGTCTAGTGAATGCCTTTCCATCTGTTTCTAATATTTCCATAATATAATCCCTATTAAGTAAATTATTTATAGGAGCATTTTTATTTTCCATTATTTTAGATAGCATTTCTTTTACAGCTTTTAAATATGTTGGATTCCATGTTTTAGGATATGGACTTTTTTTTCTATCCACTATTTCAGCAGGTAATTTATCTTTCATTATATAACGAAGTAATCCTTTTTCTCTTCCATTTAATGCTTTTATTTCCCAAGGAATATTCCATACATATTCAGCTAAACGGTAATCACAAAAAGGAACTCTTATCTCAAAGCCATTATACATTCCCATTCTATCAGATCTATCTAAAAGAGTTTGCATAAACCAATTTAATGTAAGATGTGATATTTTTCTTTTTTCAGCAGTTTCTTTTGAATCTATATCTAAAATTTCTACATCATCTAAACTTTCGTTATATCTATAATCAATATATTCTTTTAAATTTATATTTTTAGATATATTAGAATTTAATAAAGTTTGCCTTTCATTAATTGCAATAGACCAAGGGAATGTTTTACTATTTAAAGCATCTTCTCTAAAAAACCATGGATAACCACCAAATATTTCATCAGCACATTCTCCAGTTAATGTAACTGTTGCATCAGGTTTTACATTCTTGCAAAATAACAAAAGTGATGAATCTACATCTGCCATTCCAGGAAAATCTCTTGCTATCATTGCATCTTCTAATGCTTTAGCAAGTTCTGGAGTATCTAACATTATGGTATGGTGATTTGTATTTAGTTTTGACTGCATTAAATTTATATAGTAATTATCAGAATTTGGCTGGAAATCAGTTTTTTGAAAGTTCTTGTCATTATCTAAATAATCAACAGAATATGTGTTTAAAGTAGGTAAATTATTATTTTTACAATATTCTGCAGCATATAGAGTAATTATACTAGAATCAAGACCACCAGATAAGAAAGTACATAACGGTACATCAGATACAAGTTGATTTTTTATAGCATCTTCTAATAAATATTCTACTTTTTCACATGTTTGATCAAAATTATCAGTATGCGGTTTACTTTTAAGTTTCCAATATCTTTTAATATGAATTCCTGATTCATTATATAACATGTAATTTGCAGGTTTTAATTCATAAATATTTTTAAAAGCAGTTATTCCATTTGTATGAGCAGGTCCTATTCCAAATAGTTCATTAATTCCTTGTTCATCTAAAATAGGTTCAACACCAGGGAATTTAAATAAAGCTTTAACTTCAGAGGCAAAAATCAGATTATTATTATAAATTGTATAGTACAAAGGTTTAACACCAAAATGATCACGAGCTAAAAATACACTTTTATTATTTTCATCCCATATAGCAAAAGCAAAGATTCCATTTAATTTGTTTACAATTTCCTCTTTATAAAAAATATAAGATTTTAAAAGTATTTCAGTATCTGAATAGCTTTCTAAAGGAATATTATTTTCTTTTAAAGTTTGTTTAAGTTCTTTTGTATTATATATTTGACCATTATATACTATAGTATATATATTATTATTATATCTAAAACTCATAGGTTGTTTTCCACCATCAGGGTCTATTACAATTAATCTACTATGACCTAATAATGCATTATTGGATGTAAAATAACCACATTCATCAGGTCCTCTTTTTCTTAAAGAATTGTTCATGGAGATTAAAATATCTTTTTTTGAAGATAAGTTTTCTTTTAAATTAACAATACCAGCAAAACCACACATATATTACCAGTTCCTTTATATAAAAATTTAGATTTTTAAAATGGCTTTATCTATAAACCAATAGTATTTCTTAAATAATATATGAATATTATAATAAAAGTGTAACTAGTATTGACAAACTAAAAAAAAATTAGTATAATTTTATAGTACTAATTAAGAGAAAAGTATAAATCATATACAATAGATAATTGTTCAAGGGGGGAATAAAAATGGCACAACCAAAAAGAAGATGGTCAAAAGCAAGAACAGGTTTAAAAAGATCAACATGGAAATTAGAAAACCAAAATTTAGTAGAATGTTCACATTGTCATGAATTAATAAAACAACATACAGTTTGCCCAACATGTGGCTACTATAATGGAAAAGAAGTAATTGCTAAAAAAGAAGATTAATTATTAAAACAAGAAAACATATTCTAATATTAGTTAGATATGTTTTTTTTATTGGAAAAATATATATGTTATACTAAACAGTAACAATTTATTATATTACTTATAACTTTTCCTATAAAAGTAATTGCTATGTATAATTATAAATGTTATAATGTTAAAGAAAAAAATATTTAACCAATTATATAATATGGAGTGAAAAATGGAGAAAAGAATTGATAAAATTAATTATTATTTAAATATAGCTGAAACAGTAGCGCAAAGAAGTACTTGTTTAAGGAAAAAGTCTGGTGCTGTTATTGTAAATCATGATGAAATAGTATCAACAGGATATAGTGGAGCACCAAGAGGAAGAGAAAACTGTATAGATTTAGGTTTTTGTTCTAAAAAAAAGTTTTTTCCTAATATTAGACATGCAGGTTATGATGCATGTAGAAGTGTACATGCAGAAATGAATGCAATAATTAGTAGTGCTAGAAAAGATATGATTGGTAGTACATTATATTTAGTACAATATAGAACAGAAACAAAACAATATGAAGAAAATCCAGGGTGTTGCCAAATGTGTAGAAAATTGATAATTAATTCTGGAATTGATAAAGTTATTGTTAGAATAAATGAAAGTGATTATCAAGTTATAGATGTAAAAGACTGGATTGAAAATGATGATTTATTAAATGGGAAAATAACATATTAAATTAGAAAAGGGGAAATCAAATGAAAAATATAATAGAAAAAATAAAAACAAAAAGGTATATACATTACATAATTATATTTATAATTGGTGCATTAGTATGTATACCTTTTTTATGGGTACAAATATATAATAGTGATGATGGAGCATATCATTTTTTAAGGTTAGTTGGACTAAATTATGCCATGGATTACAGCAGTTTTCCATTTTTAGTTTTTCCATTTTTTTGTAATAACTGGGGATATAGTATGACAGTTTTTTATCCTCAATTTGTTACATACATACCATATTTATTTGGAATAATATCTGGAAGTTTTATGAATGGTTTAAAATTCTATGCAATGTTTGCAACAATACTTTCAGGAATTTTCATGTATAATTTTGTAAATGAAGTTACTAAAAAGAAAAGCATTGCTATTATTTCTGCAATATTATATTTAACATTTCCATATAGATTTGAATGCTTATTTAATAGATATGCAATAGGTGAATTTTCAGCATTTATATTTATTCCAATTGTATTTCAAGGGTTATACAATTTGATAAATGGAGACAAGAAAAAACATTTTTATATAGCAATAGGTGCAACAGGTTTAATATTAACACATTCAATATCTACTGTATACACAGCTTTATTTTGTATAATATATATATTATTTAACTTAAAATTATTTTTTAAAAAAGATATTATAAAAAAATGTTTAATAAATGTTATATTCATACTATTGATGTCTTCAATGTTTATAATACCATTATTAGAATTTAGAAATAGTGCAGATTATACAATATTAGAACCTATATTAATGAGATCAAATGCAAAAAATGTAGCAACAAAAACAATAGAACCTTGGCAATTTTTAAAAAATAAAAATGAAGAAAATCCAGTATCTTTTATACTTGGAATTCCTTTTATTACTATGTTTTTTATAGGAATATTAGCATATAAAAAAATAGATAAAAACTATAAAGACTTTTATATAACAAGTATTACATTTGGAATAATTTCACTTATTATGTGTACATATCTTTTTCCATGGAGAATTATGCCAGATTTCTTATGTATATTACAATATCCATGGCGATTATTAGGATTTGCGTATTTTTTCTTAGTACCAGTTTGTGCAATAAATGTATATTTTTTAATAAAATTAATAAAGAAACAGTGGGTTAAAAATATTATATATACACTATTTATAATAATACTAGGAATATTTACATTTATTGAATTAAGTCAATATCCAACAGAAAATACTTCAAAGGATGAAAAATATGAAAAATTAGTATATGAACAACAACAAATTCATTATTTTACAATAATTAGAGATAATATGCCAGTAAAAGCAGTATTAGAACAAAATAAATCTTTAAAAACTAGAGATGATTCAACATATATTATTTCAGGAAATGTAAATATTGTAAAAGAAAAGAAAGAGGCTTTACATTTAGAATTAGAAATAAAAAATGGAACAAAGGATACAGAACTCGAATTACCATATTTATTTTATCCAGGTTATACAGTAAAATTAGAATATAATAATAATGTGACAAAACTTTCTACTTTAGAATCTGAAAGAGGTTTTATAAAAATTACTTTACCAGAAGATATTGAGACTGGGAAAATTACAGTAGACTATACTGCTACATTATTAGAAAAAGCAGCATATATAATATCTTTAATATCCTTAATAATATTTATAATATATGTTATATATTATGTTGTATGTGTTATATATTATATAGTTTAATATAACAGCAAATGAAGAAAGTGTGAAAGAAATAAGATGAAAAATAAAATAAAAGATTATTTAATTATATTATTTTTTGCAATTATTATATCAATACCAATGTTAAATAAGAATTTTAATATATATGTAGATGATGGTGTACAACATATAGCAAGATTAATGGGAACAGCTCAAAGTATTGAAGAAGGTCAAACAATACCAGTAATAATGTCAAATTTTTGTAATGAATTTGGCTATTCATGGAACATTTTCTATAGCCCAATTACAGCATATATTCCATTAATATTTAGTATATTTACAAATTCATTTGAGCTAATACTAAAATTATTTATTATGCTTGTAAGCTTTTTGTCTGGAGTTTCTATATATGAATTTGTAAAAAAAATAAGTAATAATAGGTATGCCGGATTATTGGCATCTGCAATATATATATTTGCACCATATAGGCTAACTGATATGTATATAAGAATAGCTATATCAGAACTTACATCATTTATATTTATTCCTATTGTGTTTCAAGGAATGTATAATATTTTTAATAGTGAAGAAAAAAGTTTTAAAAAAAGCTTGACCTTAACGCTAGGAGCTACAGGGTTAATACTTACTCATATAGTCATAGCTATGTACACAGCAATATTTTGTACTATATACTTAATTTTAAATATAAAAAAATTAAAAGATAGAAAAATACTAAAATTGCTAATTATAAATATTTTATTAATAGTTGCACTTACAAGTTTTTATACATTTCCTTTATTAGAACATAAATTTAATACTAATTATGAAGTTTTTGAAAATGGAAGAATGGAAAGAACAGAAGTATTAATTTATTATAAAGTAAACTTTTTAGAATTAATATATTCTGGTAAAAACACTATGAACTTTGAAATAGGACTTATTAGTATAATTGGATTAGTATTAACAATATTAGCATATAAAAAAGTAGAAAATAATACAAAAAAAATCTATTGGTTTTCTATAATTATTGGAGTTTTATGTGTAATAATGTCATTAAACTTTTTTTCATTTGAAAAATTACCAGCAATATTAAAAATGATACAATTTACATTTAGATTATTAGAATTTTCAAGTTTCTTTTTTGCAGTAATTGCTGGAATAAATTATTGTTTAGTTATAAAAAACTTCAATATAAAAGATGTGATTGTATTAGGAACTATTTCCTTTTTGCTAATAGTACCAAACTATACTAAATTAGATTTTGAAAAACAATGGTCAGAAGAAAAACTATGGCCTTCAGTTGCAGTAACAGAGAAAACAGGAAGAGTGCATGCTGGCTGTGCAAGTTTTGAATATTTACCAAGCAAAGCATTCGAAAATTTAGAATACATAAAAAATAGAAAAAATAATGTGTATATAATTAGCGGAAATGCAATAATTTCAAATGAGCAAAAACAAGGAACAAATATGACTTTTAATGTATCTAATGTAGAAGAAAATACAGTTATTGAATTACCATATATATATTATTTAGGTTATAATATAAAAATAACAAATAATTATGGAGAAATTTTAAAAGAAAATGTATTTGAATCTGATAATGGTTTTGTAGCTTTTAATTTACCAAGAGATTCAAGTAATGTAATTGTCAGATATACTGGAACATTAATTATGAAAATATCATATATTGTTTCTTTTATAACATTTATTGGATTAATAATAAACTTGCTATTTTTGAGTAAGTATAGTAAAATTGAATAATGAAATAGAACAATAAATAAGATAGGAGATGATAAACTTTGAGTAAACCAATTGTAGCAGTTGTAGGAAGACCGAATGTAGGAAAATCAACATTTTTCAATTATATAGCAGGTAAAAGAATTTCAATTGTAGAAGATGTACCAGGGGTTACTCGTGACAGAGTTTATGCAGATGCAAATTGGAGAGGAAGAAGTTTTACTTTAATTGATACAGGAGGAATAGAGCCAGAGTCAGAAGATATAATACTTTCTCAAATGCGTGAACAAGCAAATCTTGCTATAGCAATGGCAGATGTTATTGTTTTTGTTACTGATATTAAACAAGGAGTTACAGCAGCAGATAGTGATATAGCACTAATGCTAAAAAAATCTAAAAAGCCAATTATACTAGTATGTAATAAAGCAGATAATTATGGTAAAGTTTCAGATGACATTTATGAATTTTATAATTTAGGATTAGGAGAACCTTACAGAGTTTCAGCAGTAAATGCAATAGGAATTGGAGATGTATTAGATGCAATATATGAAAAATTTCCTGAAAGTAATGAAAATGAGAATGAGAGTGAAATAATAAAAGTAGCAATAATTGGTAAACCTAATGTAGGAAAATCATCACTGGTAAATAAAATACTTGGAGAAAACAGAGTAATTGTAAGTGATATTGCAGGAACTACAAGAGATGCAATAGATTCGGAATTCGAAAATGAATTTGGGAAATATATATTTATAGATACAGCAGGAATTAGAAAAAAAAGTAAAGTATCAGAAAATTTAGAAAAATACAGTATAGCTAGAACATTACTTGCAATAGAAAGAGCAGATGTATGTATACTTATGATTGATGCAAACGAGGGAGTTACAGAACAAGATACTAAAATTGCAGGTGAAGCTCATGAAGCAGGAAAGGGAATAATAATTGTTGTTAATAAATGGGATGAATATGAAAAAGAAAATGGAACATTAGAACAATATAAAAAAGATGTATACAATAAATTGTCATATTTATCATATGCACCAATATTATTTATATCTGCTAAAACTGGACAAAGGGTAAATAAAATATTTGAATTAATTAATAGTGTTGCAAGTCAAAATTCTTTAAGGGTTTCAACATCAGTGTTAAATCAAGTATTAAATGAAGCAATAGCAATAGTACAACCACCAACAGATAAAGGAAAAAGACTTCGTATTTTTTATATGACACAAGCAAGTACAAAACCACCAACATTTGTAGTATTTGTAAATGATAAAAAATTATTTCATTTTTCATATGAGAGATATTTAATAAACCAAATAAGAAAAGAATTTAGATTAATCGGAACACCAGTTAGAATGATTGTAAGAGAAAAAGGAAATATTGAAGGAAAAGAATAATATACAATTTTAGATTTTAATAATAGAAAGGAAGAAAAATATGGTAGAGAATGTAATTATGGCAATAGTAGCATACTTAATAGGTAGTATTAATTTTTCAGTAATACTTAGTAAAAAAATGGCAGGATTTGATGTAAGAGAAAAGGGAAGCGGAAATGCAGGAACAACAAATATGTTAAGATCTGTTGGAAAAAAAGCTGCTGCGATAACTTTAATATGTGATATATTAAAAGGAGTTGTAGCTATATTAATTGCTATGCTTGCAGGTAAGGTTTTAGCTAATTCTAACAGTTCCTTACTTGTACAAATAGCTGGAATTTCAGTAATATTAGGACATACATTTCCAATATTTTTTAAATTTAAAGGAGGAAAAGGTGTTGCTACATCACTTGGAGTACTAATAATGTCAAATTGGCAAATAGGATTAATTTGTTTAGTATTTGCACTTATATTAATAATACTTACAAAAATGGTTTCAGTAGGGTCAATTGCAGCTGCAATATTGTATCCTGTTCTTACATTATTTATACCACAAAATTATATTGTTCCAGGGAATTATATAATTTATAGTGTAATATTAGCAGTTCTTATTGTATTTAATCATAGAGAAAATGTAAAAAGATTATTATCTGGAA
>CALXYR010000012.1 GCA_944393025.1 uncultured Clostridia bacterium
AAAAGCTGTAAATGAAGCATATAACATAGGTAGAGATGGTAATATAATTACTAATAATTATGGAATAATAGGAACATTATTATTTGGTAGAAACATTGAATGTCAAATAAACTTTAATAATGAAACATTAGATAAAAAGATAAAAGATATTTCATCAAAATTACCAGGTGCAGTTATTCAAAACAGTTATTATATAGAAGATGAGAAATTAATAATAGTAAAGGGTTCAGCAGGAGATTCAATTAAAGAAGAAGAATTAAAAAATAAAATATTAAACAGTATAAAAGATATAAGTCATAAATATGAAATAATAGAAATTCCAACAGAATATGTAAAGCCAGATGAAATTAATTTAGAAGAAATAAGAAAAGAAATATATAAAGAACCACAAGATGCATATATATCTAAAAATCCAACAACTGTACATACCCATGTAAATGGTGTAGATTTTGCTATATCATTGGAAGAAGCAAAAAAAATAATATCTGAAGATAAAAAAGAATATAGTATTCCTCTTAAAATTACAATTCCTAATAAAACTTTATCAGATTTAGGAGAAGAAGCATTTCCAGAAAAACTTGCAACATATACTACAAGATATGATCCAAGTAACAGTAATAGAAGTAATAATATTTCAATATCTTCAAAAAAAATTAATGGAACAATAGTAATGCCAGGAGAAGTATTTTCATATAATCAAACAGTTGGGGAAAGAACAATAGCAGCAGGTTATAAGGAAGCTGGAGCTTATGCAGGTGGAAAAGTTGTTCAAGATGTTGGTGGAGGAATATGTCAAACATCTTCCACATTATATAATGCAGCGCTTTTAGCTAATTTAGAAATTGTAGATAGAAGTAATCACCAGTTTTTAACTTCTTATGTTCCGGCAGGAAGAGATGCGACTGTAAGTTGGGGATCTATAGATTTTCAGTTTAAAAATACAAGGACATATCCTATAAAAATTGTAGCTAGCGCAAAGAATGGTGTATGCACAATGAGTATATATGGAATAAAAGAAGAAACTGAGTATGAAGTAGTAATTCAACCAGCTGTACTTTCATATATACCATATACTACTAAATATGAAAATGATGATACATTAGAAGAAGGAAAAGAAGTAGTGGAACAATCTGGTTACACAGGATGTACAAGTGAAACTTATAAAATTTTAAAATTAAATGGAGAGGTAGTTTTAAGAACACTATTATCAAAAGATACTTATGATCCAATGACTAGAATAGTAAGAAGAGGAACTAAAAAAGAAGCTACTGTAAGTACAACACCTGAAGGTGAAGAAAATAAAGAGCAAGAAGATAAAGAAGACAAGACAGAAAATATTGTAAATGAAGTAATTAATAAAGAAGAAATAGAGGAATAAAGTTTAAAAAGAAGAACAAAATCAGTTCTTCTTTTTTAATGGTGCGCCATAGAGGATTCGAACCTCCGACCATTTGATTAAGAGTCAACTGCTCTACCAACTGAGCTAATGGCGCATAAATTATATATAACATAAATATTATAATTCCTACTAATACATTTGTCAATATTTTTTCAAATTTAAGTTGTAATAATATAAAATTTATGTTAATATAGTAACTTGAGGGGTGATAACTATGTTTAAAATGTATAATACAAATATTGAAACAAATATAACAGAAGAAACAGATAAATTTATTAGAGGAAATTGGATTAACATGGTTTCACCGAGTGATGAAGAAATAAAAAATATATGTAAAAATGTAAATATTAAGGAAGATTTTATAAGATATGCATTAGATCCAGAAGAAAAAGCCAGAATCGATATTGAAGATGATGATAATACAATATTATTTATTATTGATACTCCTATAATGGAAATTGAATCTGGAGCTAAAGTATATAGTACAACACCTATAGGAATTATATTTGTTAGGGATGACTATATTATTACAGTATCATTAAATAAAAACCCAATTCTTGAAGATTTAATGAAAAAAAAGTTAAAAACTATAATAACATATAAAAAGAGTAGAATGCTTTTACAAATATTTTATTCAAATGCAGAAATGTTTTTAAACTTATTAAAAAAGTTAAATAAAGAAACAGAAATAGCAGAAAGTGTTTTAAAGAGCTCAATGAAAAATAAAGAATTGTTAAAACTATTAAATTTAGAAAAAGGGCTTGTATATTTTACCACTTCTTTAAAATCAAATGAAGTAGTAATGGAAAAAACAATGAGAGGAAATTTAATTAAATTATATGATGAAGATGAAGACATATTAGAAGATGCAATTATTGAAAATAAACAAGCAATAGAAATGGCTAATATATATAGAGACATACTAACAGGAACAATGGATGCATATGCTTCAATTATATCAAATAATTTAAACGGAGTAATGAAGTATTTAACTTCAATAACAATTATTTTAGCAATTCCAACTATGATAGCAAGTTATTGGGGAATGAATGTAACTGTACCAATGCAGGGTAATCCATTTGGATTTTTATTAATAGTAGTTTCATCTTTATTAATAGGAATAATTGCTACATTATGGCTTAAGAAGAAAGGGATGTTAGATTAAAATATAAATAATACATAAAATAAAAGACATAAGTTTTAAGAAACTAGTCTAATTTTAAAAGGAGGAAAATATATGTTAACTGCAACAGGAGTTACAATTAGATTTGGAAAAAGAACTTTATTTGAAGATGTTAATATAAAGTTTAACAAAGGTTGTTGCTATGGAATTATTGGGGCAAATGGTGCTGGAAAATCTACTTTTTTAAAAGTTTTATCTGGAGAATTGGAGCCAAGTAAAGGTGAGGTTTCTAAAGAAAAGACAGAAAGATTATCAGTTTTAAAACAGGATCACTTTGCTTTTGAAGAATATACTGTTATGGATACAGTTATAATGGGAAACAATGAACTATACAAAATTATGAAGGAAAAAGAAGCAATTTATGCTAAACCAGATTTTTCAGAAGAAGATGGTATGAAGGCTGCAAAACTAGAAGAAAGATTTGCAGAACTTGATGGATGGAATGCAGAGTCAGATGGTGCAGTACTTTTAAATGATTTAGGAATAGAACCAGAAAAACATTATAAACTAATGAGTGAGATAGAGCCAAAAGAAAAGGTTAAAGTACTTTTAGCCCAAGCTTTATTTGGAAATCCAGACATATTGCTTTTAGATGAGCCTACAAACGATTTAGATTTAAAGAGTATAAATTGGCTAGAAGAATTCTTAATTAATTTTGAAAATACTGTAATTGTAGTATCACATGACAGGTATTTTTTAAATAAAGTTTGTACACATATAGCTGATGTTGATTTTGGTAAGATTAAGGTGTATCCTGGAAATTATGATTTCTGGTATGAATCAAGTCAGCTTGCATTAAAACAAATGAAAGAGGCAAATAAAAAGAAAGAAGAGAAGATAAAAGAGCTTCAAGACTTTATTGCTAGATTTAGTGCAAATGCTTCAAAATCAAAACAAGCTACTTCAAGAAAGAAATCCTTAGAGAAAATAGAATTAGATGAGATAAAACCATCAAATAGAAGATATCCATACATAGACTTCAAGCCAGATAGAGAACCAGGAAAAGATATATTAGAAGTGAGAAATATTTGTAAAACAATAAATGGTGAAAAAATATTGGATAAAGTATCTTTTGTAGTAAAGCCAAATGATAAGATAGCATTTTTAGCAGATAATGAAAATGCAAAGACAGTATTATTTCAAATTCTAGCAGGAGAAATGGAACCAGATTCAGGAACTATTAAGTATGGAACTACTATTACGACAAACTATTTTCCAAAAGATAATAATTATTTATTTGAATCAGATTTATCTATTACAGACTGGTTAAGACAGTATTCAAAAGATCCTGATGAAACTTATGTAAGAAGCTTTTTAGGAAGAATGCTATTTTCAGGTGAAGAAGCTCTTAAAAAAGTAAATGTTCTATCTGGAGGAGAAAAGGTAAGATGCGTACTTTCTAAATTAATGCTTTCTGGTGCAAATTTGTTAATATTTGATGAACCAACTAATCATTTAGATATGGAAAGTATTACAGCATTAAACGAAGGTATGAGCAAATATAAAGGAATTATATTATTTACTTCACATGATCATCAATTAACACAAACAGTTGCTAATAGAATAATAGATTTAAAGACAGATAAGTTAGTTGATAGGGAAGTAACTTATAATGAGTACTTAGGAATAGAATAAAATACAGAAAAAACATACAAATAAAAACTAGACTTAGAACAATATGTTCTAAGTCTAGTTTTTTCTAATTGTTTTTAGTCTATAACAAAAGTTATTTTTGAATTATCGTAAGAATTACGAGTATATTCTATTTCTATTGACTTAGCATCTTTAGGCACTTCAAAATATACTGTTCCTCTAGCCTTTTTTCCTTCTGGTATTGTTTCACTAAAATAGCCATTTTCAACAGAATAAAAAGCATCACAAGAGAATTTGTCAGCATAACATTTAAAATTTGAATATGATATATATTTTGAATAGTCATCTGTGTTTTCAAATTCAAAATTTGCTTGTAAAATATTACAATCTTCATCAACATAAGCATAATCATAATAATCTTCAAAATATTTATCTACTGATACCAATGTTACAGTAATATCATCTAAAGTTGCTGAATCTCCTACCAAACATGTTTTATTTATTACCTGAACTTCTTCACTTAAAGAATTGAGGCTGTTTGTTACTGTATTTGAAACATTATCAAATATGATGAAAACAAAAACTGTAATTAAAATACAAATAAATAAAGCAATAGTAGAAAGAACTATTCCAGCTATTGAAAGCCCTCTTGGTTCTTTTTTCTTAGATTTTATTACTAAATCAATTATTCCTAATGTTAGTGCTAAAATAGCAGGTAGAATTAGTAATATATTTAAAAATGGTGATAATATTAAACAAGTTAATCCAATAACAAATGAAGCAATTCCCATAAAATATCCTCCTTTATTTTTAATTTAAAAATATTATATAATATTTTTAGACAAAAAACAACATTTGCATAAATGAAAGAAATAGTGATATAATAAAATGCATGTTTTATTACTAAAAAGTAATGTGAATATAAAAGAAAGGAAAAAACAATGGAAAAGATTATAAAAATTATTGCAGAAGAGTTAAATATTAAAGAAAAACAAGTAGAGGCAACTGTAAATTTAATAGATGAAGGAAATACTATTCCTTTTATTGCTCGTTACAGAAAAGAAGTAACTGGTGGTCTATCTGATGAAATACTAAGAGAGTTAGGGGAGAGACTTACATATTTAAGAAATTTGGAAAAGAGAAAGGAAGAAGTTTTAAAATCTATTGAAGAGCAAGGAAAACTTACAGAAGAGATTTCTAAATCAGTGGCAGATGCTGTAACTTTGGCAGATGTGGAAGATATATATAGACAATATAAACCTAAAAAGAAAACAAGAGCAACTATGGCAAAAGCAAAAGGTTTAGAACCATTAGCAAATATTATATTGACACAAGAAGATATAAGACCAATAGAATTAATTGCACAAAAATTTGTTACAAATGTGGATAATGTGGAAAACACCATTTCAAAAGATAAAATTGTTGCAAATGTTGAAGAAGCAATAGCAGGAGCATTAGATATAATTGCAGAAACAATTTCAGATAATCCTATATATAGAAAAAAGATAAAGAGTATATGTTATAGAGAAGCTATAATAAATGTAAGGGCATCTGATTTAGAAGAAAAATCAAGTTATGAAATGTATTATGAATTTAATGAGAGTATAAAAACTCTTCCTAGTCATAGAATTTTAGCAATAAATAGAGGAGAAAAAGAAGGAATACTAAAAGTAAAAATAGATAAACCAGAAGACAAAATATTAAATTTAATACAAAAAGATATAATAAAAAGAAACACTCAGTTTGAAACATATTTAATAAGTTCTATACAAGATAGTTGGAAAAGATTAATAGAACCATCAATAGATAGAGAAATTCGTTCAGATTTAACACAAAAAGCAGAAGAAAAAGCAATAAAAGTTTTTGGAAAAAATGCAAAACAACTTTTACTAGGAGCACCAATTAAAAATTTAACAGTTATTGGTTTTGATCCCGCATATAGGACAGGTTGTAAAATTGCTGTAATAGATGAAACAGGAAAGGTATTAGATACAACAACAATTTATCCAACACAACCACAAAACGATATTGAAAATTCTACAAAGATATTATTAGAATTAATGAATAAATATGATGTAAATATATTTGCAATTGGAAATGGTACAGCTTCAAGAGAATCAGAAATATTTGTAGCAGATGTAATAAAAAAAGCAAAACAGGAACTTAATAAAGATGTGCATTATGCAATTGTATCAGAAGCAGGGGCATCTGTATATTCAGCATCAAAACTTGCGACAGAAGAATATCCAGATATAAATGTTTCATTAAGAGGTGCAATTTCAATAGCTAGAAGATTGCAAGATCCATTAGCAGAACTTGTAAAAATAGAGCCTAAATCAATAGGAGTTGGTCAATATCAACATGATGTAGATCAAAAGAAATTATCAGAAAGTTTAACAGGAGTAGTAGAAGATGCAGTTAATAAAGTAGGAGTAGATATAAATACTGCAACACCATCACTTTTGCAATATATTTCTGGAATAAATAAAACTATTGCCAATAATATAGTAAAATATAGAGATGAAAATGGAAAAATAAAAGAAAGAAAAGAGTTATTAAAAGTTCCCAAATTAGGCAAAACTGCTTTTGAACAATGTGCAGGATTTATTAGAATACCAGATGGTAAAAATCCACTAGAAATAACAGCTGTACATCCTGAAAGTTATGAAATTGCAGAAAAGATATTAGATAAAATAGGTTATAGTAAAGAAGAACTAAAAGATAAGGAAAAATTAAAGAAAATAAAAATGGAATTATTAAAAATAAATATAAGTGATACAGCAAAAGAATTAAAAATAGGAGAGATAACTTTAAAAGATATAATAGATGAACTTTCAAAACCAGGGAGAGATCCTAGAGAAGACATGCCAAAAGCAGTATTAAGAGAAGATATTTTGAAATTTGAAGACCTAAGAGAAGGACAAATATTAACAGGAACAGTAAGAAATGTAACAGATTTTGGAGCTTTTGTAGATGTGGGAATAAAACATGATGGATTAGTACATATATCAGAACTAAGTAATAGTTATGTTAAAAATCCTTCAGATATAGTATCTGTAGGTGATATAGTAAAAGTAAAAGTAATAGGAATTGATATGGATAAACAAAAGGTAAAATTATCAATGAAAATATAATTTTATAAAGGAGAAAATAATGGAGTATATATACATGTTATCTAATGTACTTTTAATTATATCTGCAATATTGATAAAAAAGAAGAATAAAAAAATGAATTTTTTTTCAACTACTATAGTAATCATTATAGCATATTTATGTTATAACACAATTATTGCTTATTTATTGAATATAATTGGAATAAAAATAAATTTAACAAGCATGAGTATTACAAATATTTTAGTAAGTATAATTATATGGGGAGTACAAATAGTAAAATTAAAAAGAGTAGAAATTCAAAAATATTATATAAATTTAAAAGAAATTTTTATAATTATATTAATATTAATAATAAATATACCCATATTATATAAAGAATTTGGAATATTTGATAATTTTAGATTTATATCAACAGATGCAACTATGCATGCAGGAGTTGCCAAAGAATTTTACAAAACCCAACGATTAGTAACATCTTTAGATGGAATACAAGCAGTAAATCCAACATTTCTTATTGGAGGCTATGTTAATTTAGGAATGATATTGCAAACTTTTCTACCTATAGTTGGAGAGTTTCAAGTATATAGAATATATATTATATTTGATATTTTCGTATATTTATTAACAGGAGTGATGTTCTATTATTTATTAGAAAAATATATTAATAATCACATTGGAAAACAGATTATAGCAATAATTTTAACTATTATATATATGTTAGGATACCCACTAAATTCATTAATTACAGGATTTCATTATTTTTCTTTGGGAATACTACAAATACTTTGCATTATTTTTATATTAAGAGAATATGAAAATAATAAAATTACACTATTATTTTTGCTGAATGCAGGTTTATTATTAACATACAATTTATTTGCACCAGTAATGTATATAATAGAATTACTTGTGATTATAATGTACAATAAAAAGGAAAAAGGAAAAATATTAAATAAGAAATCGATAATAAATATAATTATTTCACTAGTTATACCTGGAATAATAGGAATATGTTTTTTTATAATTCCAAGAATATTACAAAATATTGATTTAAGTAGTTCACAAAACTTAAATGTTGATGGATATATATATATAAATTACATAACAAATATTATAATTTTTATACCATTCGCATTATATGTAACTTATATACAAATAAAAAATAAAGTGTATTCTATAGAGATGATATCATTTTGGAGTATGACTTTTTTTACATCTTTATTTTTATTAGGAAACACATTAGGAAAAATTTCAACATATTACTATATGAAAAATTATTATGTATTAGTAGCCTTTGTATTGTTAGTATTTTTTCAAGCAATTTGTTATTTAATAGATAAAAGTAAATTAATAAGGATGTTTGTATATATATTTATAGGTACATATATTATATTAATAATATATAATTTAGTTTTTATAAATATTAGTGCATATAATTTTATAGAAAATCCAGATAAATCTATAATAGATATTTATAATAGTAATAAAGCTATTATGAAATATATACAGGTTCTATTTCCTAAAGAGAGATTAGAGGCATTAGAGTATATTGATAAAAATAATTGTATAGATAATCAAAATATATTACTTATTTCAAATCATATTGATGAACACTTATTGCAATTATTCTTTAATTATCAAAATAGAGGTAATCTAGAACTGAATAATATAAATCAAGAAATTGAAAAATGGAATAATGGAAATTATGAATATTTAATAATTTTTCAAAAAGGATATTTTTTAAATAAATATAAAAATATAGAACAAAAAAATATAATATTTGAAAAAGGTGATGTTTTAATATTAAAAAATCAAAAATAAGCTAGATAACTTTCTAGCTTATTTTTTAAGATAAATATTTATTTTGAATTTCTTGGATTTTATCATATTCATTATCAATAATTTCTAAAAATAATTTTCCTAATTCTGGATCAAACTGTGTTCCAAGATTTTTTTCTATTTCAGATCTAACTATTCCAATGTCTAAGGAATCTCTATAAGTTCTTTTAGATGTCATCGCATCAAAAGCATCTGCTATAGCAGAAATTCTAGCAAAATATGGAATATCTTCACCTTTTAATTGTCCGAGGATATCCTCTACCATCATATCTTTCATGATGATGTTTTACTATTGGAATAATATCTCTAAAAACTTCAGCATTACAAAGTATATGAGCTCCAATAGAAGGATGATTTTTAATTTGAGAATATTCATTATCTGTAAGTTTAGCTTCTTTTAGTAAAATACTATCAGGAATACCTATTTTACCAATATCATGGAATAACCCACCTATTTGTAATGTTTTAATATCACTATCAGGTAAATTTAATTTTTTACCAATTAAAACAGAATACTCTGCAACTCTATCAGAGTGTCCTCTTGTGTACGGATCTTTTGCTTCAACTGTGTATCTTAAAGTTTGAATACTATCTAAGTAAGCTTTTTCTAATTTTTCATATGTTTCTGAAAGTTCTATATTTATTCTTTTTATTTCATTCATTTGTGCAATTGATTTAATTCCTGACTCTATAAGTAGTAAAAGCTGATCAAATTTATCACTTTTTTCACAATAACCTTGAATATCCAATTTTCTTATGGTTTCAAGAGGTGGAGCTAAATCTTTATGTCCAGTAAGTAATAGTATGTATAAATCTTTATTAAATTTACGAATTTCTTCTACTACCTTATCTCCATGAATTGGATCCATTATAAAGTCCAGTATCATTAAATCAAAGTGTTCATTCCTTACTTTTTCAATTGCTTCTAGTGGATTTGTAACACCAGTAAATTCATAACCAGATCTTTTTAAAAAGATGGAAAGTGAATCTACAATTCCTTCTTCATCATCAACAGCAATGATTTTATAACCATTAGAATTAGCAATAAATTCATTTTTTCTCATAATATCACCTTTTCTTCAAGATATACCTAATTATATAAATTGTTTAATAAAAAATCAATAGGATTTTTAGAAAAAAATCAAAAGTGGTTAACATTTACTAAAAATTTGCCTTTAATTTATCGAATAGAATAAATTAAAGGCAAAACTATTTATAGAACTAATTATTTTCAATAGGAAGAATTATATTAAAAGTAGTACCTTTTCCTTCTTCACTATTAAATGTTATACTTCCATTAAAGTGAGCTCTTATAGTAGAATAAGACATGAATAATCCAAGACCTGTTCCGTTTTTTCCTTTTGTTGTTATCATTTCTTTAAATAATTTTTGTTTAACTTCCTGAGGTAAACCAGAACCATAATCTTTTATAGATATAATAATATTAGAATTATCTTTATTAATTATTAAATCTATTACTTGATTAGGAGTTCCATTATATGACTGGATGCTATTAGAAATCATATTATTTATTACTTGAACTAAACTAGTTATATCTCCATTTAGAGTTGTAGTTTTATCTACATTTAATATAACATTTAAAGTAATTAAAGCATTTTTTAATTCATGTTTCATTAAAATATTTACTCTTTTTACAAGTTCGTCAATATCAAAAGAAGTAGCCTCATTTTCAGATAATGTAACAGCTTGACCTTTAACAGCAGTAATTACATCAGACATATATTCAGAATAAGATTTAATTTTACTTACCCACTCTGCCATGTCTTTTGCAATTGCATGGTGGTCATCATTTGTAACTTCAGAATCTCCTATAGAAGAATCATATTCATGAATTAAATCAGTTAAACCTTCAGCAGCACCGGATATTGACATTATTGGGGTTTTTAGGTTATGAGCAATACCACCGATTAATTGTCCAAGTGAAGCTAAACGTTCTTTTTCCATAAGCATGTTTTGGTTATCATGAATTTGATTAAGGTGCTTTAGAGTTAAAGATTGTATTTTATTATATGCAATTATTAATCTTCCAATTTCATCTACAGAAGTAACATATAATAGTTTACCAGTAAATTGAGATTCATTACCAATTATTTCAAGAGAGTTAACAACTGTTTTTACATTCTTAGATAATTCATTTGCAAACGCATATAATATAATAAAACATAGAGTAGTAAGAATTATTAAAATAGAAATTATATAGATTGTTGTTTCTTGTGAATATATTTCATAATGCACACCTAAATAATAGGTTTGACCATTTATATTTACTGGATAAAGTAGTCCTTGTGCAGATGTGCCATAATAATCATATATCATCATGTTATTAGTAATAGAAAGTTCTTGAGCATATTTTATAAAAAAGTCACTTAATTCCCCAGTTTGCTTAATAATATTAATATTAGAATCTGCAATAAATAAAATATGTGTATTAGAATATAAATTTATATTATTAATGGAATTAACTAATTCATCAATATTATTAATAGAAGAAACTGAAAAATTTGCAAATTGGTTTTTATAATGTTCTTTAAGCATTTCTCCGTTAATTTTTTCATATATTGATGAAATTGCCAAATATGTAAAAACGATACAAACAGCCATGATAGGAACAATTTGCATAAGTAATCTTTTTTTTATGCTCATTTCTTTTAATGAACAAGTAGAAATATTTTCTAAATCAATTAAAACTTTTGATAAAAGTTTTCTTATATATATATTTGTAATAGAAATAGTTAGTGTAGATAATATAAATATAACTAATACTAATTTAAAATCTGATGAAGTTATAAAAGATGTTTGCATAAATAAAACAATAAATGCACAAATCAAAGGTACAATAATAAAAAGATTTAATATTGCATTAGGTAAATTTAAGCAAAGTTTTTTTATATTAAATAATGTTTTTTCATAAGTGTTGTCAATTTTATATTTGTAATTATATATTTGATAATTATCTAAATCTCTAAGCGATACAAATAGTATTGCTGACACAATAGCTATAAGAGCAGAAATTACAAGAATAATTTGTTGATAATAGTAAAGTCCAGCAGAAACTTCTTTATCGAATTCAGTATTAATTGTGCCAGGACCATAATTAAGTAAATTTGGAATAACAAGATAAAAAATAACTCCAGCAATTGAAATAGCTATTGCATATGTTAGAATAATTTTAATTCTCATATGTACTTTTTGTGGTTTTTCAAAAATTTCCATTTTAAATTAAGATGACTATAATATCATCTAACCCCTTTCTTTAATAATTTAAATCTTCTAAAAAATTCATTTTACTAAAAAATCTAATTAAATATTCTGAATCTATATTATTCCATAAAAATCCAATTTTTTCAAGATAATTATTAGTAATATCATATTTAATTTTTATTCCAGAAGTGTAATTTATTTTTTTGTCTTTACTAATATCTGATATTATAAAAGAAAGAGCTTTTTGATTTTCAGGAAGATATAGTTTCTTAATAAATTCATCATTAGGTATTAAATTACAAGGTATATTCATTTTTTGGTATAAGTCTAAAAGTATATTAATATTAATTAATTTATTAGTTAATATATGAAAGATTTTATTATACAATTTAGGAATTGATAATAAATTTACTATCGCAAGAGAAGCATCATCAATAGGTGTAAATTCTAAATATTGTTCTTTTAATGTATCAGGCAAACAACCAATTTTAGCTAGAGCCAATAATCTACAGTAATATGCATTATCAAGTTTGTTTTTTTGAAATTGTCCATCAGAATATCTTGCCATTAAATTACCTAATCTAAAAATATTTGCTTTAAGTCCTTCATGTTCTGCTTCTAAAATAAGTCTTTCTGCCTCAAATTTACTATATACATATAAATTATCTTCATAATTTTGTCCAATATAAAAACTGTTTTCATCATAATCACAACTCAAATTATTTGTAACTAGGAAATTTCCACTAACAGAAGTTGTTGAAATGTGATTTAGAATAATATTAGTATTGTTACAAAATTTAATAAGATTTTGAACAGTTTTAATATTTTCTTTATAAAATATATTTGAAGAACCATAATGTTTAGTAATAGCAGCAGTATTTATAATACAATCAATTTTAGACTTTAATTCAAGGTAATTTAAATCAGATAAGTTAAAATTGTCAAAAGCCAGATCACCAGATACTACTAAAATTCTATTTTGATATGCAATATAAAAAGTCTTTCCAAAATAATAATCCAAAATTTTTATTAATCGCTTTTTAGGAGATGAATTATTTTTCTCTCTTATTATACAATATATAGTACAATTAGTATTTTTTATTAATTGATATAGAACATGAGCACCTAAGAAACCTGTACTACCTGTTAAAAGAACATTTTTATAAGAAAAGTTCAACATGTCTTTTGAAAGATTATTTTGCATTTCAGTTTTATAAGGAGATACTATTTTTTTATTATAATTATTTTTACAGTGTTCTCTAGTAGAAAGGTAATTTGCTAATTCTCTAACCGAAGGATATTTATAAAAGTGCTGTGTGTCTAAATTTATATTTTCTGCAAATAATTTAGAACTAATGCTTAATATATTTAATGAGTCTGCTGAGCCATCAATAAATAAATCATCCTCGACTCCAAAATCTGTTTTATTTAAAACTTCTTTACATACATTTAAAATCTTTTTTTCTATTTCATTTTTAGGCTTTGAATAAGATTTTTTGTAAGTAGTAGGTAAAGGAAGTTGTTTATTATCTATTTTTCCATTAGGAGTTAAAGGAAATTTATCTATTTGCATAATTGTAGGAATCATATAATATGGCAATTTTTCTCTTAATGTGGTGTAAATTTGATTTATATCTAAATTATTGTCTTGAGAAATAATATAAGCCATAAGAATACTCTTACCATCAGATTGATTTTTAATAACTGCATAGACATCTTTTATTAAAGAGTTTTCTAAAATAACATTTTCTATTTCCTTTAGTTCTATACGAAATCCATGTAATTTTATTTGATTATCTTTTCTTCCAATAAATTCTAAAAGCCCATTATAATGCAATTTTACAATGTCACCTGTTTTATACATAGTTAAACCATTTACAAAAGGATTAGGAATAAATCTTTCCTTTGTAAGATCTTCTTTATTAAAGTAGCCATCTGCAACACCTGGACCAGATACATATAGTTCTCCTTCTGCACCAAAAGGAAGCAAATTTAAATTATTATCTAAACAATATGTATAAGAATTACTTATTGGATTACCAATAAATATAATATCATCATTTTTAGAAAGCTCGTAGTAAGTAGAACAAACACTATTTTCAGTAGGACCATATTCATTAACTATTCTTACATTAGGTAGTTTTTCAAAATGTTCTTTAATTAATGAAATAGGAAAACTTTCACCTGCTATTGTAATTATAGACATATTTTTTAAAGAATTGCTTTTCTCAGTTAATAATATCTTATATAAACTAGGAACTACTAAAAAATGAGTTATATTATTTTTTTCTATATCATTAACAAGTGAGTTTATATCAATTTTATTAGATGATGGTATTACTAATTTGGCGCCTGATATTAATGGAGTAAATATATCTTCTACAGAACTATCAAAAGAGAAAGATGGTATTTGTAAAACAGAATCATTAGAAGAAAAATTATAAAATGTTTTTCTCCAAGTTAATGTGTTTACAATGTTTTTATGTTTTATTTTAACTCCTTTAGGTTTTCCAGTAGTACCAGAAGTGTATATCATATATGCAAGAATGTTAGGAGATGATTTATCATTAAAATCCATGTTTTGTGCAAAATCAATTTTGTCTAAGATGATTTTAGAGTCACATTCAAAACTATTTTCTAAATCAGAAGTTGTAATAAATAAAGAACTTTCTGAATTATTTAAAATATATTGTATTCTATCAGTAGGATAATCAGGATCTATAGGAATATAGCAATTGCCACTTTTCATTATACCTAACAAACCTGCAACCATAAGTGAGGATTTTCTACACATAATAGCAATTCTACTATTATATATTTTTTGAGAAGAAATGGCATTAGCTATGCTATTTACCATATTAGAAAGTTCTAAATAAGATATTGATTTAGAATTTTCTACTAATGCAATATTATTTTTATATTCCTTAACACATTTTTCAAATAAAGTTATAATAGTACTTTGGGTATCATAAGATAATCTATCTCCAGCAGACAAATTTAAAATTTCTGAGTATTCCTCTTCACTAAGCATAGGAATAGAAGAAACACTCAAATTAGGATTTAACAAAATATTGTTTAATATTGTATTAATTCTTGAATGAATGTATTTTATTTCAATATCTGTAAATAAATCAGACAAATAATCATATTCAATTGTATAAAATCCATTATTATTAATATCAGTAACATTAATAGCTAACTGATCAAAAGAATATTCAACGAAGTTCCATTCTGCATGATAATTTACTAAATTTTCTATATCAGTAGTTGGTCTCATGTTTTGATACGAAAAAACAATATTATATGGATTAGAAGAACCATGTTTTTTCATGTCATTTAATAAATCCATGTAAGGGTATTTAGAATTTTTTAAGTAAGTGAACATATTATCAGAAGAAGAATGCAATAAATTTATTATTGAATCATTGGGGTTAACATGAAAAGGAATAGAAATCATATTAACAAACATACCAATAGTAGATTTTTCCTTTCCAATTCTGTTTAGAACAGGTGAAGCAATTAAAAAATCTCTTTGCATAGTAAATCTATATAAATATATTTGAAAAGCAGTTAAGAATAATATATATGGGGAAATTTTATTTATTTGACAAAAATTATTAATTGAACAAGAATCTTCTTTAGAAATATTAAAAGAAGCTCTATTTGCTTTATAAGTTTTTTTAATATCTGATTTTAGAGAGATTTGATCCAAGCCTGTTTGAGTACTTTCCCAAAAGGCTTTACTTTTCATATAAGAATCTGAATTTATATAATTATTTTCGCGATCGATGAAATCAAAATAATTTCCAGGTAATAAATTAAAGTCAGTGACATTTGATAATTTTGTATAATTTATAGCAATATTGTCTATTACTAGACCAAGAGACCATGCATCAACAATTAGATGATGGAACTTACCAATTAGAGCAATCTCATCATTTGGTAATATTACTATTACAAAATCAAAAAGAAAATTTTCAATTAATTCAAAACATTTTTGTGAAAAATATTTTTGAAATTCTCTGAAATCAATCATATTTTTTAACGAAAAATCTATTACTGGAATATCAAATTCACTAAAAGAGTCAAAATACTGTTGTGGCATTGTAGAAGTATTGTTAATTACAAATTTTGTTCTTAGTGCTTGATTATTCTTTATAGTTAAATAAACAGATTCTTTTAATAAAGAAACATTTATATCGTTTTTAAAAAATAATGTACCTATAATATTATTTGCTGGAACATTTGAAAATTGTTCAGAAAGCCAAATTGATTCTTGTGGCTTTGTTAAATTGTAGTAAACTTTTTTTTCCAAATTAATCACCTATAAAAATATTTTCACTAAAAATTATATACTTAAAGCTACGAAAAATCAATAAAAATATTGAAAAAATTGGAAATCTATTATAAAATACCAAAAAAGTATGTAATATATCTTATGAAAGGAATTAATAAGTATGAAAAGAAATTATTATAAAGAAGTATCAAATTTTAGGGAACTAGTAAAGAAATATGAAGAATATGGAGACAATACAGCATTTAAATATAAAGATAACGGAGAAATAAAACAAATTACATATAACAAATTTGTAAAAGATATAAAAAAAGTAGCTGAAAAAGTAATTTCTTCAGATGTTAAAAGAGTAGCAGTTATAGGCAATAATAGATATGAGTGGTGTATAACATATCTTGGAGTAACAACAGCAGGAAGAGTAATAGTGCCATTAGATAAAGCATTAACAAATAAAGAAATTGAAAAGTTATTAAAAAGAAGCCAAGCAGATGCAGTAGTTTATGATGGTAAATATGAAGAAGCAGTAAGTGAAGCTATTAATCAAGGATGTGATATAAAATATAAAATTTGTATGGATAATATAGAAAAAAATGGTATTTTAAAATTTAAAGATATGTTACAAGATGGAGAAAACATAATAAATTCAGGAAAATCAGAGTATGAAAATGTAAAACTTAATGAAAATGAAATGTATATTATGTTATTTACATCAGGTACAACTAATGAACCTAAAGCAGTTATGTTGTCACAAGAAAATATATGCAAGAACATTTCAAATTATCAATATAATTTTTTAATATACCCAACAGATACATTATTATCATTTTTACCAATACATCATACATTTGAGTGTAGTATAACATTTTTATATGGTACATATTGTGGAGCAACTATAGCTTTTTGTGAAGGTTTGAGATATATAGCAGATAATTTAAAAGAGTTCAAAGTATCTATATTTGTTGCAGTACCACTTGTACTTGAAACAATGGCGAAAAAAATACAAAAAGCAATTATTGATAGTGGAAAAAAAGGTTTAATAGATAAGATGACTAAAATTTCTCATGGATTATTAAAATGTAAAATAGATTTAAGAAAAAAGTTATTTAAGCCAGTATTAAAACAATTCGATGAATATTTAAGAGTTGTACTTTATGGTGCAGCACCTATGGATAAAGCTACAATTGAATGGTACAACGATTTAGGAATAGAACTAATTCAAGGTTATGGTTTAACAGAAAGCTCACCAGTACTTACAGCAGAATCATCAGAAAAGAAAAAAGCTGGATCAATTGGAATACCACTTAAGAATGTAGAAATAAAAATAGATAATCCAGATAAAGATGGAGTAGGAGAAATACTAGGTAAAGGTCCTAACATAATGCTAGGATATTACGAAAATGAAGAAGCAACGAAAAAAGCGTTAGATGATGGTTGGTTACATACAGGCGATTATGGTTATATAGATGAAGACGGATTTATATTTGTAACTGGAAGAAAAAGTGATGTAATAGTTCTAAAAAATGGTAAAAATATATATCCACAAGAAATAGAATTTTTAATAAATAAACTTCCATATGTAGATGAAAATATTGTGTATTCAAGAGATAAATCAAAAACAGATACAGTTTTATGTGCAAAAATTGTGTATAATAAAGATAATATTGTAGAACAGTTTGGAGAAAAAAACGAAAAAGAATATGAAAAATTAATTTGGGAAGATATTAAAAATATTAATAAAGATTTACCAAATTTTAAACATATTAAAGAAATAATTTTAACTAAAGAACCATTAGAAAAAACAACAACACAAAAAGTAAAAAGATATGTAGAATTAAAAAAGATAGAAAAAACAAATAAGAAAATATAGTAAATTATTTAAACAGTATAAAAATAATAAATAATGTTTAAATTAATAAATCTGGGTAAAAATATAAATATGAAATATTTTATCTGGAGGTACTATATGGATTATATTAAAAGAGATAAAAATAAAAAACTAAAAGAAGATTTAATAAAAATATTAATATTTCTTTTAGTTTTTTTGATATTTATTTTAGGTTACATAGTTTATCAAGATATACAAATATCAAATGAAAATATTAGTAATGAAAATATAGAAATCAAAAGAACTTATCAAACAATTGATGAAATGCAAGAAAAAAATAAAACAGTAACTGAAATGATATCAGATTTAAACAATTGTGTTGTAGGAATTTCAAAAATTGAAAATAAGGGAAATAGTATATTTTCTAACGAAAACATAACTAATTTAGGATTAGGAACAGGAGTAATAGTAGAAAAAAGCGGATATATACTTACAAATGCACATGTAAGTGGAGAAAAGTATAGTAAATGTTATGTTACATTAGTAGATGGAAAAACATATGAAGGACAAGTAGTGTGGTCTAATGTAGATATAGATATGTCTATTGTAAAAATAAATCAAAAGAATTTACAAGAAGCTAAATTAGGAAATTCAGATAATATAAAAGTAGGAGAAACAGTTTATGCAATAGGAAATCCAATAGGATACGAATTTCGAAGAACTGTAACAGCAGGAATAATAAGTGCATTAAATAGAACAATTAAATTTGAAGAAGAAAATAAAGAAATATATATGGAAGATTTAATTCAAACAGATGCTACAATTAATCCAGGTAATAGTGGAGGCCCGCTAATTAATATAGATGGAGAAGTAATTGGTATTAATGGAGTAAAAATAACTTCAGCAGAAGGCATAAGCTTTGCAATTCCAATAAATTCTGTAAAATCAGTAATAGATAGTTTTAAAAACAATGGTAAATTTGATGAACCAAGTTTAGGGGTATTTGCATTTGATAATAGTGTATTGGGGTATATAAATGAAAATTTAAGATTTACTGAAGGCATATATATAGAAAGTATAAATAAAAATTCAGCAGCAGAAATAGCAGGACTAAAAAAGGGAGATATTATTTTAACAATTGATGATAAAGTATTGAAAAGAATGTGTGATTTAAGATGCTATATTTATACTAAAAAACCAGGAGATAAGGTTATATTAAAAGTGCAAAGAAATTATAGAGAGATTGAAATAGAAGCTACTTTAAAAAGAAAAATATAATATGATTAAAAAATTAAATATAGGAAATAATATATTAGAAGGTGGTTATATGAAATCGTATTGGATTAATAGTTTGAATGAAAAAGAAATTAATAAATATGAAACTTTACAAGAAAATATAAATACAGATATTTGCATAATAGGAGGAGGTTTAACAGGAATTAATCTTGCATATAATTTAAGTAAGCATAATATAAAAACTGTTTTAATAGAAAAAGATAGAATATGTAGAAGTACAAGTGGAAATAGTACAGCCAAAATAACAAGCCAACATGGATTAATATATAAATATTTAGCAGATTCAAAGGGAATAGATTTTGCTAAAAATTATTATAGTGCAAATGAAGATGCAATAGAAAACATATCAAATATAATAAAAAATGAAAATATTGAGTGTGATTTTGAATATCAGCCATCATGTGTATTTACAAAAACATTTAAAGATATTCAAAAATTAAAAGATGAAGCTAGAATAGTAAATGAGTTTGGAGGAAAAGCACAATACTTAGAAGCAAAAGATATCGATATTAATAATTTAATAAAAGTTGTAGCAGGGGTAAAATTTGAAAATCAAGCTCAATTTAATCCATATAAATATGCAAATGCACTTACAAAAATATGTAGTAATTCTAAAATAAGAATATATGAAAAAACAAAGGCAATAGATATTAGTAATAAAAATAATAATTATATGATTAAAACTGAAAATGGATGCAAAATAAGAACAAAATATTTAGTATTAGCAACAAAATATCCAATAATAAATATGCCAGGATTTTATTTTATAAAAATGTACCAATCTACAAGTTATGGGATAGGTATAAGAACAAAAGAACGAATCTTTAACGGAATGTATATTAATTCAGAAAAGCCAACAATATCTTTAAGAACTGTAAAAGATGAGAATGGTTATTTATTAATTATTGTAGGTTCTGATCATAAAACAGGAGAAGAAATGGATTTAAGCAATTCATATATTAATCTAGAAAAAATTGCAAAAGAAATATATCCAAGAGGTGAAATAAAATATCGTTGGAATACCGAAGATTGTATAACATTAGATAAAATACCATATATAGGAGAATTTTCTGTACTTTGGAAAAATTGTTATATAACAACAGGATTTAATAAATGGGGAATGACAACTTCAAAATTAGCAGCTGATATAATAACAAACAAAATATTAGGAGAAAAAAATAAATATGAAGAAATATTTACTTCTACTAGGTTAGAACCTATAAAAAATATAAAAGAAGTAAGTAATATGGCAAAGGAAAGTATTGATGGATTAGTTATTAAAAAATTAGAAATACCAAAAGAAGATATAGATCAGATACAAAATGATGAAGGAAAAAAAGTTGAGATTAATGGAAAAAAAGTGGGTATATACAAAGATAAAGATGGAAAAATATATGAGGTAAATCCTATATGTAAGCATTTAGGATGTGAACTTTCGTGGAATAATTTAGATAAAACATGGGATTGTCCATGCCATGGTTCTAGATATGACTATAAGGGAAATTTAATATATGGACCAAGTGTAAAAGATTTAGATTAATACAGTAATTTACATAAATTTGATTTGGATTCAAATTTATTGTATAATAATAGATATAGGAAATAATTCCTAAAAGCCCAGTTAAGCATAAGGAGGAGACAACAATGAAATGGGTGAAATTTTTAGTAATCACGATTCTGATCTTTGCCAGTGCACTGTTAATTATCTACGGCGCAGAGGTCTGGAATGCCATTAAGGCATTTCCATTGGATTGGGTAATTAGTTATCTGCTTGGAGCTGTTACCATGCTTATTGCAGGTATTCAGCTTAACAAGAAAGATGACTCTTCCGAAGAAGATGAGTGAGAAAACTCTCCAACAGTCAAATGACTGTTGGAGAATTTTAGCATTAGTATGATTTATTATTTAGGTAACAAGGTTTATATTATCTTATACAGTATTGATTTATAATAATATTTAAGTTAAAATGTCTTATAAAGCTAAATAAAGTTAATAGCTAAAATAAAAATATATGAAGCAAAGTTAAATTATATTATGGTTATGGAGCAGAAATGGTTTTAAGGAGGTTAAGTAATGAAAATATTATTTGCAACAACAAATCCAGCAAAGGTAAAGAGATATGCCGATAAGCTAAAAGAAAAAAACATAGAAGTATTAACTATTAAAGATTTAGGAATTAATCTAAAAGTAGAAGAATCTGGAAATGATGCTATAGAAAATGCATATATAAAAGCAAAAGCATATTATGACGAAACAAAAATTACAACAATAGGAATGGATAATAATTTATATATAGAAGAATTACCAGAAGAAAAACAACCAGGCACTCATGTAAGAAGAGTAAATGGAAAGGAGCTAAGCGATAATGAAATGATTGAATATTATTGCAATTTGGTAAAAGAATACGGAGGAAGATTAACAGCAAAATGGGTATATGGAATGGTTATATATAATGGAAAAGAAGCAAAAGAATATAGTTGGAGTAAAAGTCATTTTTATTTCGTAGACAAGCCTTGTGAAAGAAGAAATCCAGGCTATCCATTGGATTCTATATCTATTATGCCAGAATGTAATAAATATTTTGTCGATTTAACAGATGAAGATAGAAATAAGGACAAAGTAAATTATGGAGAAGATGATGTTATCGATTTTATAGTAAATAATGTATAAGCTATATAGTCTGATGTGCTAATATTATATTAATGTTAATATTTACATATCATAAAAATATATGATAAAATGCAATTAAAAAATAATTTAGAAAGATACAATTTTAAGAAGAATAAATGGAAAAAGAATTAAAAATAATAATTGAAAAATGTCCGCAAAATCACAAGTGCCCGGCAATAAAGGTTTGCCCAGTTGGAGCTTTATCACAAGATAGATTTAATGCACCTAAAATAGATTACAATAAATGCATAAAATGTGGAAAATGTTCTGATTTTTGCCCTAGAAATGCATTAGTATTAGTAGATAATTTTAAAAAATAACAATAAAAGTAAGGTGGTAAAATTTATATGAATAAATTAGAAAGATTTGAAAAGGCACTTACAGATATATTAGATGAATATGACAAACTAGGAAAAGAATTAGAAAAATTAAGAAATGAAGGAAAATCTAAAACAACAAAATTTAGAGAATTGCTAGGAAAAAAATTAGTTTATAGTATGATTATTACAATCTTTAAAAGATATGACTTAATAGATAAATAATATGAATCAGATTAGAGTAGACAATATATAGTTAGAAAAATACTCAAATAATTGTTAATTATTTAAGTATTTTTCTAATTTTTCTATCAAATCTCTTGGACTATCATATTCTACAAAATTATTTGTTATAAATTTCAAAGATGAACTATATTCTAATCCCTTTTCATATATACATAGTATTGGTATTTTTAAGTAATCTGCCCAACCCAATTCTATACCTAAACCAATAGAAGGGAAAGATACATCTGCAATAATTAAATCAGAACTTTTTATAATTTCTTTTGTGTTTATTAACTTATTTATTTCATCATGAGGAAAAAAGAAATTATGGATTGATAAAGATTTAGCACTTTTAATAGGTTCATATAGTTTTTTTATATAATTAAATTTATTTGAATGTGCAACATATATATTCAAAATAAATACCTCCATGTATTATAGTTGTTTATATTTAAGTTTTAATATCTTTAATTAAATGGTATTTGAAGAAAGTAAAAAAGAAGTAAAAAGACTGTAGAATTAAGCTACAGCCTTTTTTATATGGTCGAGGTGGTAGCTTTTTCAAGCTACCACAAAGTCTTTATTTTTCAATGTTTTGCGATACTATTTATATTTTAAAACATTTTTTTAAAACTCTAATTTTAGTATTAATCTAAAATTTATATTATTCAATTTTAAATGTACTTTATGCTCTTTCTCTTTTTAAATAATCAATTACTTTTTGTGTTTCTTTTTGTTTGTAATAAT
>CALXYR010000013.1 GCA_944393025.1 uncultured Clostridia bacterium
CGAATTAAAGTTCGCCGGGAGACCTGTCCCAAAAACGAATTAAAGTTCGCTGGGAGACCTGTCCCTAAAACGAATCACAAATATTTTTTTAATTTTTCTATGGTGTTTTCTTGAAATTGAATAAAATCATCTAATATTTTCTGAGTTGTTTGATTAGCATCAGGATTTTGGTTTTTTAGTTTTACACCTTCAATAATTCCCATATTTGTTCCTTTAATTAACATTTCAGCAATGTTTGAATTACTTTTATCATTCATGGTACTTATTTGTATATCCATATAACCTGCAAATTTTTGAATAGGTGGTAATTCAGAAGGTAAATACTTAAAATTCTGAAGTTCTGTATTTACTCTATTTAAAATATCATTGTATTGATTATATTGATATATTAAATCATCTTTAAATTTATCATCTTGAACTTTTTCAGAAATAGTTGAAATAGAATCCATTCCCATTTTTAATCCTTTGTTTACAGTATTTAAAATATATTGTTCATTTCCCATAAAAACCTCCAATTAATAATCTTATACTCTAGCAATAATATTATTTGAAAAAAAATCAAGTTTATTCATAAAGCAGATGTAGTAATTTGTCGAAAACTTCCTATAAATCGGCAAAACTTCTTATAATTTGCTATTGGAAAAAAATGTAAAAAATAATATAATATAAAAAACTTAAGGAGGGGTTAATGTGAATATTAATTACATAAAAAAGGACAAGCTTTTAATGGTAGAGATTACCGAAGAAATAGATCATCACATAGTTGAAAAGATAAGAAGGAGGGTTGATGATGAAATTACCAGATATATGCCTAGAAAAACTATATTTGATTTTAGTAGGGTTTCTTTTATGGACAGTGCAGGGATAGGAATGATTATTGGAAGATATAAAATGATGAAATTAATAGGAGGAAGTTTAGAAATAGTAAATATAAGTAAAAATGTTAAAAAAATATTAGAAATGAGTGGGATAAATAAAATTATACCAATGGAAAATAAAAGAGAAGTTAGTTAAAAAAAGAAATATTATTTTAAATAAAACAGGCGTAAATAGGCTTATTTTTAATTCGCCAAAGTGGGAGGAAAATAAAAAAATGTATGATAATGAAATGAAATTAGAATTTTTAAGTAAATCTAATAATGAAGCATTTGCAAGAATAACAGTTGCAGCATTTGTTGCTCAGTTAGATCCAACTATAGAGGAGCTTGCAGATATAAAAACTGCTGTATCTGAAGCAGTTACAAATTGCATAATACATGGGTATGAAAATACAGAAGGAATAGTAAAAATTAAAGGAAAAATAATAAAAAATAATGTAGAAATAGAAATTTCAGATACTGGTAAAGGTATTGAAAATATAGAACTTGCTCGTAAACCACTATATACTACTAAAGGAAATTTGGAAAGATCTGGTATGGGTTTTACAATTATGGAAAGTTTTATGGATGAAGTAGAAATAGAATCTGTATTAGGTTTAGGTACAAAAATTATTATGAAGAAAAAAATAAAAAAGCACAAAGTAGATTTAAGTGAAGAAGATTTTGCGAGTGTAGGAGGAGAATACTAAGTGCTAGAAATGAGTTTGTATGAAAATCAAATATCAGACATAATTGAAGCTCAAAATGGTAAACAATCTGCAATGGAAAAATTAATAAATGTAAATAATGGATTAATTTGGAGTATTGTAAGAAGATTTAAAGATAGAGGTTATGAATTCGAGGATTTATACCAAGTAGCTGTGATAGGATTTATTAAATCTATTAAAAAATTTGATACTAATTTTGAAGTAAAGCTTTCAACTTATGCAGTACCATATATATTAGGAGAAATAAAGAGATATATACAAACTAATGGACCAATAAAAATAAGTAGAACTATAAAAGAATTGCAATATAAAATAGTAGAACAACAAAAAGAAGCACTAAAAAAAGGAAAAGAAATAACCATAGAAGAATTATCAAAAGAATTAAATGTATCAAAAGAAGAAATTGTTGTATCATTAGAAAGTAATGTCACAATAAATTCTATATATGATTCAGATTCAAACAAAGAAGATGGATTAAATATTCTAGATACATTAAGTACAGGCATAGATGAACAAACTATACTTACAAACAAAATAGCAATTACAGAATTAATAAAAAATTTAAAAGAAAAAGAAAAGCAAGTTATTTTACTTAGATATTTTAGAGGAAAAACTCAAACTGAAGTAGGAAAAATTATGGGTGTTAATCAAGTGCAAATATCTAGAATAGAAAAAAAAGTTTTAGAATTAATGAAAAGAAAATTAACAGATAATTCAGAAATAATAGCTTAGAATAAGAAGGAATTTGTAACAATGAAAAAAATTTTTATATATTATATTCTTTTAATTCTTATATGTTTTTCAATACCAATTATATTTACTTCAAATTTTTCAAATAAGGAAACATCAAAAAAAACATCTGAAAATAAAGTTCAAAATCAAATAGAAGAACCAATATATAATTATTCTAAATATGGAACTGTAAAATTATTACATACAAAAACAAACAAAATAGAAGAATTAGACATAGATAGATATTTATATGGAGTTGTATCAGCAGAAATGCCAGCTTCTTTTGAAGAAGAAGCACTAAAAGCACAAGCAGTTGTAGCTAGAACATATACAATATATAAAATTATTAATAATGGTGGAAAACATAAAGATGCAGATATATGTGATAGTTCCCTTTGTTGTCAGGCTTGGATATCTGAAGAAGATAGAAAAAATAAGTGGGATGAAGATGAAAGGGAAGAAAATTGGAACAAAATTTTAAATGCAGTAAATAGTACAAAAGGAAAAATTATTACATATAATGGTAAACCAATAAATGCATTTTTTCATTCAAATAGTGGAGGAGAAACAGAAGCTCCAATAGATGTTTGGGGAGGAAGTGGTTATCCATATTTACAATCTGTATCTACTTCTGGTGAAGATGCATATAGTCAATATAGTTCTGAAGCAGAATTTACAAAATCAGAATTAGAAGAAAAAATAAAAGAAATTCATAGTAATTTTAAAATTGATTTTAAAGAAAAAGATTGTATAAAAATAGAAGAATATACTGATGGTAATAGAGTAAAGAAAATTAAAATAGGAAATTTAGAATTATCAGGAGTAGAAGTAAGAAATATATTAGGATTAAAATCTGCAAATTTTGAAGTTACAATAAGTGATGAAAAAATAAAATTTAAGGTGATAGGTTATGGACATGGAGTTGGAATGAGCCAAACAGGAGCAGACAGTTTAGCAAAAGAGGGAAAAAATTATGAAGATATAATTCATCATTATTATACAAATGTAGAAATTGAAAATATATAAATAATATAAATTTGTATAAAATTCTCAAAACTGTAAATACTTATGATAATTAAGTTTTATTAGGAGGAAAGATTTATGAGAAGAGAAAGAAGATTTAACAAAAATAATATGGATATAAAAAGAATATTATACACTGCAGGGGGAATTTTATCGATTTCAACAATAACATTTATAGCAATGTTTTTATTAAATAGTTCAAATATAGAAAATGAATCAAAAATAGCTAAATTTAATACATCTTTAATTGAAGATAGTAATGTAAATAGTACAATTGAAGAAACAAGTTCTCAAATGGGAAAAACAGTAAATGAAGTCAAAAATGAAACAGCAAATGAAATAGTAAATGAATTATCAAATGAAGATGACACAAAATATGCTATAAATACTAGTAATGTAGAAGAAAAAAAGTTAAGTGAAGAAAATGCTAAAAAAACTGAAAAGAAAGAAGAAAAAGTAAAAGATCCAGAATTTAAAAAACCAGTTGAAGGAGAAATTTTAAGAAAATATGCAAAAGATAATTTAGTATATTCTACAACCTTGGATGAATGGATTACTCATACTGGAATAGATATAGTAGCTCCTAAAACAACAGTTGTAAAAGCTTCTGCAGAAGGAACAATTAAATCAATAAAAAATGATCCAAGATATGGATTAACAGTAGTAATAGAACATGTAAATGGATTTTTAAGCGTATATTCTAATTTATTAACAGCAGAATTTGTTGAAGAAGGAGAAAAAGTAGAGCAAGGTCAAACAATAGGAACAGTTGGAAATACTGCTACATTTGAAATAGCAGATGAAGCACACCTACATTTTGAAATTTTAAAAAATAATGAATATGTAGATCCAGAATTATATTTAAAGTAAGAATTAGTATTGAAAAAAACTATCTAATAATATATACTTGATATATATTTTTAGATAGTTTTTTGTGTAAACAAATTGTACATTTACACACTTTAAGAAAGGAATTAAAGTAAAAATGGATTGGACTAATGAACAAAAACAGGCAATTTATGAAAATAAAAATAATATATTAGTTGCTGCTGCAGCAGGAAGCGGAAAAACAGCAGTATTAGTAGAAAGAATTATAAATAAAGTTATAAATGAAAATGTAGATATAGATAAAATATTAATAGTTACTTTTACAAATGCAGCAGCTAGTGAAATGAGAGAAAGAATATTAGATGCAATTTACGAAAAATTAGAAAAAAATCCCGAAGAAGTAAAATTACAAAGACAAATAACTTTACTTAATAAAGCAAGTATTTGTACAATCCATTCATTTTGCTTAGATGTAATTAGAAATAATTTTTATGAAATAGATGTATCTGCAAATTTTAGAATTGGAGATACAGCAGAAATAGAAATGATAAAATCTGATGTATTAGAAGAATTATTTGAACAAAAATACATGGAAAATGACAATGAATTTATAAAGCTTATAGAAACATATACAGATTATAAAGGAGATGAAAAATTACAAGAATTAGTATTAGAAATATATAAATACATACAAAGTAGCCCATTTCCAGAAAAATGGATTGAAGAAAAGGTAAATGAATTTAATATAGATAAAAACATAGATTTTGCTAATACTATATGGGGAAAAATTATTTTAGATAATTTGAAAAATACCATACAAGTAATGATAAAAAAATTAGAAAAAATAAAAAATGATACATTAAAATTTGAAGAATTAGAAAAGTTTTCTAGAGTTTTAGAAGAAGATATTAATAATTTAAAATCTATAAAAACAAATTCATGGGATGAAGCATTTGAAAGTACAAATTCAGTAATATGGCCTAAATGGCCTATAGATAAAAAAGTAACATTAGATTTAAAAAATGAAGTAAAAGAAGTAAGAGATAATATAAGAAAAGAATTTAATAATTTGGTTTTACAATACACATCACAAGAAGCAAATGAAGATATATTAAGCATGTATAAAGTATTAGAAAGTTTAAAAAAATTAGTACTCGAATTTTCTGAAAAATATGCTGAAGCAAAAAAATTAAAAAATTTAATTGATTTTAATGATATAGAACATTTGGCTTTAAGAATTTTATTAGATGAAAAACAAAATCCATCAGAAGTTGCAAAAAAATACAAGGAAAAATTTGAAGAAATTGCTATAGATGAATATCAAGATAGTAATTTAGTTCAAGAAAAAATATTAACAAGTATAGCTAGAGGCAATAATACTTTTATGGTTGGAGATGTAAAACAGAGTATATATAAATTTAGACAAGCAAGACCAGATTTATTTTTAGAAAAATATAATACATATAAAGTTAAAGAAGAGAATAAAAAAGAAGGATTAAAAATACAATTATTTAAAAATTTTAGAAGTAGGCAAAGCATATTAAATATTACTAATTTAGTTTTTGAAAATATTATGAGCAATGAATTAGGAGATATTGACTATAATGAAACTGAATACTTAAATTATGGTGCGAATTATATAAATCCAGAAGAAAAAATAAATTATGCAGGAAAAGCACAATTACACATAATTGATTTAAAGGAAAAAGAGGGAAATTATTATAAAGACGAAAATAATGAAAATGACCAAGAACAAGATGAAGAAGAACAAGAAAGAATAGAAAATTCAGTTTTAGAGGCAAAATTTGTAGCAAAAAAAATACAAGAATTATTAAAAAGCGATTATCAAATATATGATAAAAAAATAAAAAATTATAGAAAAATTAAACCAAAAGATATATGTGTTTTATTAAGGGCTACATCAGTATTAGCACCAATATATGAAAAAGAAATATCAGAACTTAATTTGCCTGTATTTAGTGATTCTTCAGATACATATTTAGAATCAATGGAAGTAGAAACTATAATGAATCTATTAAAAATAATAGATAATCCTATGCAAGACATTCCTTTAGTTTCAGTACTTAGAACAAGTATATTTAATTTTACAGATAATGATTTAATAAAAATAAGACTATGTGATAAAAATAGTTTATTTTACGAAGCAATGATAAAATCTAAAATTAGCGTAGATAATGAACTAAGACATAAAATAGAAGAATTTATAAATCAAATTCAAAAATGGAAAGAAAAAGAAAAAAATATACCATTAGATGAACTTATTTGGGAAATATATACAGATACAGGATTTTATAATTATGTTAGTTTACTACCAAATGGAGATTTAAGACAAGCCAATTTAAAATTACTTTTTGAAAAAGCAAAACAATATGAAAAAGCTAGTTTTAAAGGATTATTTAATTTTATAAATTTTATAAATAAAGTAAAGAAAAGTAGTGGAGATTTATCATCTGCTAAGATTATTGGAGAAAATGACAATGTTATTAGAATAATGAGTATTCATAAGAGCAAAGGACTTGAATTTCCAGTAGTATTTTTAGCAAGTACAGGGAAAAAATTTAATTTTCAAGATTTAAATAATAAAATATTACTACATCAAGATATAGGAATAGGACCACAATATATAGATAGTGATAAAAGAATTGAATATTCTACATTAGCTAAAGAAGCAATTAAACTTCAAATAAAAAAAGAAACTATTTCTGAAGAAATGAGAGTATTATATGTAGCATTAACTCGTGCAAAAGAAAAACTTATTATAACAGGATTAAGTAGGGATTTACAAAAATCTTTAGAAAATAAAAATAAATTGTTAGAAGCATTAAAAACAAATAAATCAAATAAAAAAATAGAATCTAGTATAATAGCAAAATATGTTTCATATTTAGATTGGTTAGAACTTGTATATGAATACAATAAAGAAAAAGGAATAGAAGATATTATAGAATTATATACATATAACAAAAAAGATATAATAACAGAACTAAAAAAAGAAGAATATGAAATTATAGATATTAAAAAAATTATAAAGGAAAAAGCAAATGAAGTAAAAATAGAAGATGACCTTATTAAAAAGATTGAATGGAAATATAAATATATAGAATCATCTAAAATACCAACTAAAACTTCTGTAACAAAATTAAAAGAATTAGAACAAAGTAATGATATTGAAGATATAATAAATATAGCAAAAAACAAAAGAAAATTACAAAGCAAATTAGATAAAAAACCAATATTTATAGAAAACACAAATACTATTACATCTGCAGAAAAGGGAACATTAATGCACTTATGTGTACAAAAGTTAGATGAGAGAAAAGATTACACAAAAGAAGAAATAAAAGAATTTACAGAAAACTTAATGAGAAGAAATATAATTTCCGAAATAGAATTTAAAAATATAGATATTGAAATGCTATACAATTATACTAAATCCGAATTATGGAAAGAATTAAAACAAGCCAAACAAATTAATAAAGAAGTACCATTTTATTTAAATATACCCGCAAAACAAATATATGACGAAGCAGAAGAAAAAGAAATGATATTAGTACAAGGTATAATAGATTTATATTATATAGATAAAAATAATAATTTAATTTTAGTAGATTATAAAACAGACTATGTACCAAATGGAAATATAAAAATATTAGAAGAAAAATATAAAGTGCAATTAGAAATATATAAAAAAGCATTAGAAGAATCAACAGGAAAAAAAGTACATAAAGCAATAATTTGGGCATTGAATAAGAAATAATAATAGTTTGTTAATAATTAACAATACAATAAAAAAGGCACTTGAAAAAAGTGCTTTTTTTGTGTAAAATATAATAGCTGAAGATTATAAAAAATAAGAGGTAATAAGTAAATGACAAAAATAAATATAAATGAAGAATTAGAATATGTTGAAAAAGTAAGTAAAATAAATGAAGGTAAAAATTTAAAATATAACATATTAACAATGGGTTGCCAATTAAATGAAAATGATTCAGAAAAAATCTGTGGTATGGTAGAGAAAATGGGTTATACCAAAACAGATGATATTTCTTTAGCTGATTTAGTTATATATAATACTTGTTGTGTAAGAGAAAATGCAGAGGAAAAACTATTTGGAAAATTAGGTGAGGTAAAAAAACTAAAAGAAGCAAAAGGTACAATTATTGCTATTGGTGGATGTATGATGCAGGAAAAACATATTGTAGATAAAATAAAAAAAAGCTATAAATATGATGTTATATTTGGTACTCACACATTACATAAATTTCCTAAAGATTTATATAATGCAATAATAGAAAATAAAAGAATAACAGATATATTAGATATAGATGGAGAAATAATAGAAGGTCTTCCAATAAAAAGAGATGATAATATTCGTGCATCTGTTACTATTATGAATGGCTGTAATAATTTTTGTACATATTGTATAGTACCATATGTAAGAGGAAGAGAAAGAAGCAGAAGCTCAGAAGATATTTTAAAAGAAATAGAAGATTTAGCAAAAGCAGGTTATAAAGAAATAACATTACTTGGACAAAATGTTAATTCATATATGAGAGTAGAAAGAGAAAAAGGAATATGTACAGATAAAATAAATTCATTTGCGAAACTTTTAAGAGAAGTAAATAAAATAGATGGAATAGAAAAAATAAGATTTATTTCACCACATCCAAAGGATTTTACAGATGATGTAATTGAAGCAATAAGAGATTTAGATAAAGTATCTAAGTTTATACACTTACCTTTGCAATCAGGAAGTACAAATATATTAAAAACTATGAATAGAGTATATACAAAAGAGGAATATTTAAATTTAGTACAAAAAATGAAAGAAAAAATACCAAATGTTAAATTTTCTACAGATATAATTGTAGGTTTTCCAGAAGAAAATGAGGAAGATTTTGAAAATACATTAGATGTAGTAAGAAAAGTTAAATTTGAACAAATATTTATGTTTATATATTCAAGAAGAGTAGGAACACCAGCAGATAAAATGGAAAATCAAATTCCAGAAGAAATAAAACATAAAAGATTTGATAAATTAAAAAAATTATATGAAGAAATATTAGCAGAAAATAACAAAGAATATATTGGAACTACTCAAAATATTTTAGTAGAAGGGTATAGCAAAATAAATAGTGAATTTTTAACAGGTAGAACAGATACAAATAAAGTTGTAATATTTAAAGGAGATAGCAAATTAATAGGCAGGTTTATACAAATAAAGATAATATCTGAACATATGTGGTATTTAAAAGGAGAAATTTTAAATGAGTAATGATATAAACATGGATGAAATAATAAATAAAATAATTTCTGGAATGAGTTTAAGACAAATTAGTAAACAATACCAAATAGATAGAAATAGTTTAAAAGCTAGATGTATAGAATATTTTAAAAATGATCCAAGTGAATTAGAAGCTTTTGAAAGAGTTATAAGGAATAATAAAGCAAATAGTTGGAGAGAAGAAATTGTATCGCAAGAAACATTAGAAGAAATTTGTTTGAGTTTATGTGAAAAAAGAGATAATTTAAGATCAATAGCATGTAGATTAAATTTGACTGAAGAAACTTTAAGTGAAAAATTATTTCAATTTTTAAGTATTCCTAGAAACAAAGAATTAGCAAGAAAATATATAGCATATCAAGCAACTTTACATCCAGATTATTCTCATATAAATTTTAAAGCTTTAATAGTAGAAATGATTAAAAATGATATGTCCCAAAGCCAAATTGCAGAACAATATGGAATACCTGTAAGAACAATAGGAAGAGAAATAGAAAAATTAAGAGAAGATGATGAATACAAAGAATTGTATGAAATATGTAAAGAATATTCAAATAGAAAAATAAAAAGAAAACCATTTTCATCATTTGAACAATTATTATTAAGTTCTGTAATAGAAAAATATGAAAATGAAGGACCAATAATAGTAGAAGGTGGAAAAAGTAAAAGAAGATTGCAATATGAAAAAGCAAAAGCTAATGTAGAAAAGGCTGAACAAATTGAAGGTACTGAAGCAGAAAAGGCAAAGGCATTAGGAATAGGTATAAGTACATTAAGAAGAAATAGAATATTTGTGGAAAGATATGAAAGAGAGCAAGAAATAATTTTAGGAGATGAATAAATATGGCAGAATATTCACCAATGATGCAACATTATTTAGAAACCAAAAATAAATACAAGGACTGTATATTATTTTACAGATTAGGTGACTTTTACGAAATGTTTTTTGAAGATGCTATAAATGTATCAAGAGAACTAGAACTAACTTTAACAGGAAAAGATTGTGGACAAGAAGAAAGAGCACCAATGTGTGGCATACCTTATCATGCAGCCGAAAACTATATAGCAAGGTTAATATCAAAAGGATACAAAGTTGCAATATGTGAACAATTAGAAGATCCAAAACAAGCAAAAGGAATAGTAAAAAGAGATGTTATAAGAGTTGTAACCCCAGGAACAGTTATAGAAGCAAATTTATTAGAAGATAAGAAGAACAATTATATAATGAGTATATATAAAAATGGAATATATTTTGGTGTAACAGTATGTGATATAACAACAGGAGATTTAAGAACAACACAAATAAAAGAAACTAATAATTTTTCAAGTTTATTAGATGAAATTTCTAAATATTCACCAGCAGAAATTGTAGTAAATCCTATGTTATATGAATGTAGTGAAGAAATAAGTAAAATTAAAGAAAGATTTGATGTATATATAACAAGATTAGAAGAAAAAGAATTTTCAGATAATTGTGAAGAATTATCTGCTAAATATAAAATTATAGATGATGAGGAAAATAAAATAGATAATATATCACAATATATGTTATCAGTAGCATCTACAAATGCATTAATTAAGTATTTGTTAGATACACAAAAAAATAGTTTAGATCATATAAACAAATTAGTAGTGTATAGTATTACAAAATATATGGCACTTGATATTAATGCAAGAAGAAATTTAGAAATAACAGAAAAATTAAGAGATAAATCAAAAAAAGGAACTCTTCTATGGGTGTTAGATAAAACTTCTACATCAATGGGAGGAAGACTACTTAGAAGATGGTTAAATAATCCACTTATAGAAGCAAACAAAATAAATAAAAGATTAGATGCAGTATCAGAACTTAAAAATAATATAATTCTAAAAGGAGATATTGTAGAAGCACTAAAAAAAGTATATGATATAGAAAGATTAGCTGGTAAAATATCTTATGGCAGTGCAAATGGAAGAGATTTAATATCACTTAAAAGCTCAGCAAAACAATTACCAGAAGTTAAAAGAATATTATCACAATCACAATCAAAATTATTAACAGAGTTATATTCAGAGTTAGATACATTAGATGACATATATGAACTAATAGAAAAAACAATAGTTGACGATCCACCAATTAGTGTAAAAGAAGGTGGACTTATAAAATTGGGGTATGATGAGGAAATAGATAGACTAAAGACAGCAACAACTGATGGAAAGAACTGGATAATTGAGTTAGAAGCTAAAGAAAGAGAAAAAACAGGAATAAAAGGCTTAAAAATTGGATTTAACAAAGTATTTGGATATTATATAGAAGTTACTAAATCTAATATATCATTAGTACCAGATAGATATATAAGAAAACAAACTTTAACAAATGGAGAAAGATATATAACAGAAGAACTTAAAAATTTAGAAAATCAAATCCTAGGAGCAGAGGAAAAAGTAGTAAATTTAGAATATAATGTATTTGTAGAAGTAAGAGATAAAATAGAATCACAAGTAGAAAGAGTACAAAAAACAGCAGGAATAATAGCTACATTAGATACTTTATGTTCTTTAGCAACAGTAGCAGAAGATCAAAATTATGTAAGACCTGAAGTAGACAATAGTGGGGTAATAGACATAAAAGATGGTCGCCATCCAGTAATAGAAAAAATATTACCAAGTGGAAGTTTTGTTCAAAATGATACATATTTAGATAAAAATGAGAATAGACTATCAATAATAACAGGACCTAACATGGCAGGAAAATCTACATATATGAGGCAAGTGGCATTAATTACTCTAATGGCACAAATAGGAAGCTTTGTACCAGCATCATTTGCAAGAATTGGTGTAGTAGATAAAATATTTACAAGAGTTGGTGCATCAGATGATTTAAGTATGGGGCAAAGTACATTTATGGTAGAAATGATGGAAGTTGCACAAATACTAAAAGAAGCAACAGCAAATAGTTTAGTAATATTAGATGAAATAGGAAGAGGAACATCAACATATGATGGATTATCAATAGCATGGGCAGTAGCAGAATACATATCAGATAGTGAAAAATGTGGAGCAAAAACACTATTTGCAACACATTACCATGAACTAACAGACCTAGAAAACAAACTAGAAGGAGTAAAAAACTATTCTATAGCAGTAAAAGAAAAAGGAGAAGATATAATCTTCTTAAGAAAAATAGTAAAAGGTGGAACAGACGAAAGTTATGGAGTACATGTAGCAAAACTTGCAGGAGTACCACAAATTGTAACAAAAAGAGCAAATGAAATACTAAGAACAATAGAAAGAAAAAATGTACTAAATAACAAAAAAATAGAAAAACAAGAAAAAGAAATTCAAGAAGGACAACTAACAATGTATAACTACAAACTAGCAGAAATAGCACATGAACTAGACAAAATAGACATAAACCAATTAACACCAATTGAAGCACTAAACACACTAGTAAAAATCAAAGAAAAAATGTAGTTCGTTTTAGGGACAGGTCTCACAACGAATAAAAATTCGTTTTGGGGACAGGTCTAGATAATGAGTAAGTAATGTCTACAAAAAATAAAATATTTTATAACCAAAGGAGGAAGTTTATTGAAAGCAACAGAATTTTTTAAAAATGATACAGAGAAAAATGTACTAGCTTGTAAATATAAAAATGAAATAATGTCATTAAATACCGAAATAGAAGATGAGACAAAATTATTACCAATTGATATTACAACTAGAGATGGGAGAAGGGTATATCAAAGAGGAATATTATATGTTATGGGAATGGCATTTAATAGGGTATACCCAAAAGCACTTCTTACTGTTAATTGCCAATTATCTAATTCTATATATTGCAGTATAGAAAATATGAAGGTAACAGATGAAATTATTAAAAATATAAAAAAAGAAATGCAAGATATTGTAGATAGCAACTTAATTATAAAAAAAGTTGAAATGAGCAAAGAAGAAGCAGAAAAGTTTTATGAAAAAGAAAAAACTTTAAGAGGAAGATTACAATTAGATAACAAATACAAAGATGAAATTTCTTTATATTTTTGTGAAAACTATTATAATTATTTTTATGGCGTAATGCCAATAAGTACAGGTTATATAAAATTGTTCGATGTAATAAAATATCATGATGGCTTTTTATTACGATATCCTGATAAAAAAACACCAAATAAAATAGATAAATATATAGAAACTAAAAAATTGTTACATACATTAGAAGAATATGATGATATACATGATGTATTAGATATAAATACAATATATAAATTAAATAAAAAAATAGAAGAAGGAAAGGAAAAGGAACTTATTCTTCTTGCAGAAGCCTTGCATGAGAAAAAGATATCTGATATAGCAGATAAAATAGTTAAAAGAAAAGGAATAAAAATAATTTTAATAGCAGGTCCATCTTCATCTGGAAAAACTACATTTGCACAGAGATTAGGAATACAACTTAAATTAAATGGTATAAAACCAGTAACCATTTCTGTAGATAATTATTTTGTTGAAAGGGAACATACACCAAAGGACGAAAATGGAAAATATGATTTTGAAAGATTAGAAGCTATAGACTTAGAATTATTTAATGATCATTTATGCAGATTATTAAAAGGAGAAGAAGTACAACTTCCAATATTTGATTTTAAAACAGGTTCGAAATCATTTACAGGTGAAAAAATTAAAATGAGAAATAATGAAGTACTTGTAATTGAAGGAATACATTGTTTAAATGATAAATTAACTGCAGCAATTCCATTAGAACAAAAGTATAAAATTTACATAAGTGCTTTAACTGTACTTAATATAGATTATTACAATAGAATATCAACTACAGATACTAGATTAATTCGTAGAATAGTTAGAGACAATAATTTTAGAGGTTATGATGCATTAAAAACATTACAAAATTGGGATATGGTAAATAAAGGCGAAGAAAACAACATATTTCCATTTCAAGAACAAGCAGATAGTATGTTTAACACATCACTAATATATGAAATATCTGTACTAAAAAAATATGCAATGCCACTTTTAAGAGCAATAGATAATTCTCATCCTGAATATTCAGAAGCAAAAAGTTTATTTGAACTTCTAAAATATTTTAAAGATATAGGAGATGAATATATACCAAAAAATTCATTATTAAGAGAATTTATTGGAGGAAGCATATTTGAGGTTTAATAATTTAAAAAATAGGAAGAGGAAAATGAGTAGAAAATTTACAGAAATAGATGAAGAATTTATATGTGAGAATTGTGGAGAAAAAGTAGAAAAGCTAGGGTATTCATGTAGAAATCATTGCCCAAAATGTCTTCATTCAAAACATGTGGATATAAATCCAGGAGATAGAGAAGAAACATGCCATGGAATACTAGAACCAATAGGAGTAGAGATAGATAGTAAAAAAGGGTATGTTATAGTATTTAAATGTAAAAAGTGTGGAGCTATTAGAAAAAATAAGGCTGCTAAAGACGATAATATAGATTTAATTATAAAACTTACTGCACAACATTAATAAAAATCCTCCATTTTTATGGAGGATTTTTTATTGTATAGGGAAAATCGACTTTTTACTTGATATTTCAGTATCTTTAGCGATTTTGACTATACAACAAGGTTAGGCATCCTTAGACTGTCCGAGCGAAGCGAGTGACATGTATTTCGCACTTGCTCCAGAGGTATACTTGGCGAAATGCCTTTCTTATTGTAAAAAGAAATTAAACTTCTCTATTTAAATTTCCATAAGTGTATTGTTTTCCTTCTAGTTTAGAACCATTCATACAAGATTTAGCAATATTATTTATTTCATCAATAGTTTCATCTAATAAATCAACTCTAACAGAATTGATTCCAGTGTCAATATGAGTTATGCTAGTAATTTTACTATTAAAAATAGTAGTTACTGTTTGAACATTATCAGGTAAAATTCTAAATTTAAAACCAAGTCTATCAATTAAATAATATTTATTATTTGTTCTACACCTCATCATGCACTGTGGGTAACATTTATTAGAAATACCAAGTACACAATAATTCATTTTCATAATAGGAATATTACCATAAATAATTAATTCTAATGGAATATGTTCTTTCTCAATATTATAAATAGTAGTTATATCTTCTAAATTTAGTTCAGGAGAAAGAGTTATTTTGCTTAATCCTAAACTTTTAAAAACATTTATACTTGTAGTATTAAAAGAATTTAAAGTGAAATTTCCAATAAAGTCATATTTTTTCCAGTACTTTTCTAATAGTACAAAATCACCTAAACTAGAAACTATAAAACCTTGTATATTATATTCTTTTATTAAATCTTCTAGGCTATGTTTTATTACATTTTTATAATTTGCTTTTATTATGGCAGGCATATAAATATATGTTTTAAAATTAGAAGTAATATCTTTTAAAGATTTAAAATATTCTTTTCTCATAAAATACCTTAATGGTATATAAACACAAGAAATATATTTTTTAGATAATTTCAAATAATTATAATTAGTGTTTATAGTATTGAGATATATAGATACTTGTTTTAAATTATTGTTTAAATCTTTTTCAATAGAATATTTATTTAAATAACTGTTAGAATATTTTTCATAAAACTTATCTAATTTGGTTTCATCTAAATCTATAACTCTTTTATTTTTACTTATTATGATATTTTCCAATTTTGATAAAGCCATTCTTCTAATTTCATTTAATTCTTTAATACTAGGAATAAATAATCCATCATCTAAATCAATATCGATTTTGGTAAATTCAAACGAAGTATTATTAGTTTTGGAAACTTGTGCAATAATTCTATCTTTGGAAATAGGATTATTTTTAGCAATTTCAGGAATCAAAGAAGAAGCAATGTGTACATCAATATTTTTATATAAATGATAGTGTAAATCTTTTAAATGTATATTCATAGTAATTGGTTTATCTTTTTTTATACTAATTTTACATTCTAAAGGTAATTTTATATTTTCATTTAAGTATGAGCTATTGGCTTGTAATAATTGTTGTTTACTTGATAATTTATATACCTTATCACCTATATGAATATTACCTTTCATTCTACCAATTATAACTTTACTACCAATTTCAGCATTAGGAATATTCAAATTATCTAGCATAAGTTCAGAAATAGTATATTTAGTATTTTCTTTTTCAAAATTGATAGTATCACCAATAGAAAGAGGTTGATTTAATAATATTTTAATATGACCTTTTAATTTATTATAACCTGCAACATTTCCTAAATACAATCCCATATTATTTGGCTTTTCTTTAAAAATTAAGTTTCTATTAGGAGAATTAGACAAATGACCAGTAGAAAATTCACCTCTATTAAAAATTTGCTTTAATTGTAATTTATCTTTTTCATCTATTATATATTCTTTTTTGTTTAAGAACATATCAATATATTTTCTATAAATTTTTGTAACTATTGCAACATATTCAGGAGATTTTAATCTACCTTCAATTTTAAAACACTTAACACCAGCATTTATTAATTCAGGAAGATATTCTAATGAACATAAATCTCTAGGACTTATTAAATAACCTTTATCAATTATTGTTTCAGATGTTTTATTATTAATATTTTTTTCTTCTAATACTTCATAAGGAAGCCTACAAGGTTGAGCACATCTTCCACGATTCCCGAGAACGACCTCCAACCATGCTAGAAAAGAAACATTGACCTGAATATGATATACAAAGAGCTCCATGAATAAAAGTTTCAATTTCTATATTAGAATTATTACAAATATATTCTATTTCTTGAAGTGAAAGTTCTCTTGAAAGAACAGCTCTAGAATAACCTAATTTTTCTAATTGTTGTACACCCTCTAAATTATGTATTGTCATTTGAGTACTTGCATGTATAGGAAGATCTGGAAATAGCTTCATTAAAAATTGTGCTAAACCAATATCTTGTACAATTAAAGCATCTATTCCGAGTTCATAAGCTTTTTTGGCTACCATTACAGCTTCTTTAAATTCCGAATCTTTAATTAGTATGTTTAAAGCAAGATGAGTTCTTACATTTCTTAAAGCACAATAATTTATAACTTTTTCAAGTTCATCAAAATTAAAGTTTGTAGCAGAAGCCCTAGCATTAAACATATTTGAACCAAAATATACACTATTTGCACCATTTTGAACGGCAGCTTTTAAACACTCAAAATCACCTACTGGTGATAAAAGTTCAATATCTTTTTTCATACAAATGTAACTCCTTTTGTTCCTTGTTAGTATCTTTTTAATTCAACAATTTAATTATATTATATACATATAAAAAAATCAAACTAAATTGTAACAAAAAAATATATAAAAACATATTTATATATAAATGAGAATGAAAGGAGTTTTTTATATGCAAGATGATAACAGAAATTGTGGTTGCGGATGTAGCTGCAATAATGGTGGATTTTTAAACAATCTTTTTGGAGGTTGTGGATGTGGAGATAATAGCATGTTATTCTTCATATTAATATTTTTAATATTATTCTGCAATTGTGGCTGCAACAGATAACATATTAAAATAAAATTTGTGAAGTGGACGGGGAATTTTGACACATTTTTTGTCAAAATTCCCTGTTTCCATTGACAAAATTAATACATATTGATAATATTATAATCGAAAAAATAGGAGGAATAATGTTTTATCCAAAAGTATATTTAAATAGTGTAAAAGATATAACTATAAATTTATTAAATGAAAATAATATAAAAGGACTAATATTAGATGTTGATAATACACTAATTAGTTTAGATAAAGTAATGCCTGAAGGTGTTAAAGAGTGGGCTAATGAAATGAAAAAAAAAGGAATAAAAATATGTATATTATCAAATAGTAATAAAATGGAAAAAGTAGAAGCTGTTGCAAAAATTATAGGTGTACCATATATTTTTTTTGGAAAGAAACCATTAAAATCAGGATTTTTCCGTGCAAGAGATATACTAAAGCTTAAAGAAACAGAAATAGCAGTGGTAGGAGACCAAATATTTACAGATATAATAGGCGCTAACAGATGTAATATGTTTTCAATATTAGTTAAGCCAATAGAAGAAAAAGATTATTTAATAACAAAAATAAAAAGACCACTAGAAAAATTTATAATAAAAAGGTTTGAGAAAAATTTAAAAAGAAAAAAATTAAAATAAATGAACAATAAAACAAAGATTAATAATAACTTTGTTTAAGGAGGAAAAAAATGTATATTAATGATTTACATATATTAACATATGTAGTAGGAGGAATATTAGGATTATTTATAGGTCAATTTATAGATTGGTGTAATATAAGATTAGAGAAATATAAAAATGTTTTTTCAAAAGAATTTTTTACAGTATATTTAAAAAATGCTAAACCAAAGTATATACTTATGATAATTGTTGCCATAGCATACATCTCACTTTTATATTTTAATGGATTAACTATAGAAACAATAAAATTTATGTTTTTGATTCCAATGTTATTAATGGCATTTATTATAGATTATAAATTACAAATAATACCAAATAGATTAACACTTACAATATTTGAATTTGGATTAATTTTTACATTTGCTGAAACACTATTAAATACAAATGCAGGTATAAATATATTTATAAATAATTTATTAGGAATGATAACAGGAGGAGGAATCTTTTTACTTATAACCCTAATAGGAGGCTTACTTGCAGGAAAGGAAGCAATGGGATTTCGGAGATGTAAAATTGATGGGAGCATTAGGGCTTTTCTTTGGATGGCTTAATATGATATTAATATCTGTAATGTCATTTCTATTTGCTGCAATAGTAAGTATTATAATACTTATAACAAGAAGAAAGAAGATGAATGAATATATTCCATTTGGACCATTTATTGTAGTAGCAAGTATTATACCGATATATTTAACAACATCACAGTTAATTGTAATTTTATTAAAAGTTTTTTCATTAGGTACATATTAGAGTAAAAAAAGTAAATAATATAAATGTAGCATTATTTGTAGTATAAGGGGGAGCTTATATGAATCCTAAAATAAAATGGCTAAGAGATAATATAAATATGAAAAATATGCAAGGAATAATAATATCTAATCCAATAAATATTAGATATCTCACAGGAATAACAGCAGAAGGAGTTTTACTAATAACAAGAAAAGAAAACTTTTTTATAACAGATTCAAGATATTTAGAAAGTGTAAAATCTACACTTACAATATATGATGAAATAATAGTAAACGATATTTCTAATATTACAAAAGATGATTATGAAAATTTTTTCTTGTTTTGTGAAAATGTAGGATTTGAAGAAAATTATATAACTTATGCTACATATAAAAAATATATAGAGAGATATAAAATAAACAATTTTGAAGAAACTGAAAATATAATAGAAAAACAAAGAATGATTAAAGATGAAGAAGAAATAGGATTAATAGAAAAAGCCTGTTATATTACAGATTTATGTTTTACTTATTTATGTGATTACATAAAAATTGGAATGACAGAAAAACAAATTGCTTATGAAATAGAAAAGTTCTTTAGAGAACATGATGCAGATGGTTTGGCTTTTGAAACAATTGTAGCATCTGGTAAAAATTCATCTAAACCACATGCTATTCCTACTGATAAAAAAATAGAAGCTGGTGATGCAATAACTATTGATATGGGATGTAAATATAAAGGTTATTGCTCAGATATGACTAGAACTATATTTGCAGGTTATGTACCAGTACAAGCACAAAAGATATATGATTTAGTTTTAAAAAATGAGCTTCAAACACTAAAAGAGTATAAAGAAGGTGCAAGTATAAGATTAGTATCAAGAATGGTGGAAAACGATTTTAAATTAAATGGTTATAATCTTATGCACAGCTTAGGACATGGAGTAGGCTTAGAAATACATGAAATACCTTATATAAATGGAAAAAATGATAATGCACTAAAAGCAAATATGATAATAACAAATGAACCAGGTATATATATACCTGGAGCATTTGGTATTAGAATAGAAGATACAGTATTAATTACAAAATCTGGATGTATAAATTTAACAAAATCAGATAAAAATTATATTATAGTAGATAAATAGTTATTAAGTACTTGATTTAAATAGTAATTTGTGTTAAAATATTGAATGTTAAAATTATGTTAATTAGAAAGGGGAAATATATATGGCAGAAGTATATATGGCAGGAGATTTTAGAAATGGAACAACATTTGAAATGGACGGAAATGTATTCAAAGTTGTTGAATTTCAGCATGTAAAACCAGGAAAAGGAGCAGCATTTGTTAGAACAAAATTAAAAAATGTTATAACAGGAGCAGTATTAGAAAAAACATTTAATCCATCAGAAAAATATCCAGGAGCAGAAATAGAAAAAAGAGATATGCAATATTTATATAATGATGGTGGTTTATATTATTTTATGGATAATAATACATATGAACAAATACCACTTAATGCAGAACAAATTGGTGATGGACTAAAATTTTTAAAAGAAAATATGAATGTAAAAATACTATCATTTAAGGGAAATGTATTTTCTGTAGAACCACCAATGTTTGTAGAATTAGAAGTTACATATACAGAACCAGGATTTGCTGGAAACACAACAACAACATCAGGAAAACCAGCTACACTAGAAAATGGATACAAACTTACAGTACCTTTATTTGTAAACATTGGAGATATTGTAAGAATAGATACAAGAACTGGTGAATATATGGAAAGAGTATAGGAAGGAAGCTAAAAAACTATGTCTGATATAAAAGGTAAATACAAAAAAATTATAGAGGATTTAGAAAAAAATATTAAAAATCCAGAAGAATTAAACTATGTAAAAGAAAAAGTTATGGAATTAACAACTATGTTTATGGACATAATAGATAGATTAACAATATTAACAGATGCTAGAATAAAAGATTTGGAAGAAAAACAAGAACAAATAAATTCTAAAATAGATAATGTTCAATCAATTGTTAATGAAATAGAAGGAGATATCTATGAAGATGAGAATTCATATGAATTTGAAATAGTTTGTCCATATTGTAATTATGAATTTACTACTGATATAGCAGATGAAGAAAAAGAAGAAATAAAATGTCCTAAATGCAATAATATAATTGAACTAGATTGGAACGAGGAAGAATATCAATGTACAGGAAACTGTTCACAATGCCAAGATTCAAATGTAGCAGAAGACAATCAAGAATACAAAAACGAAGATGAAGATATGTAATAATAAATGAAAACTAACTATGCATAATAGAAAAAATTATACTTAAAAAATAATATGATAAAAAAATAAATTTATATCATATTATTTTTTTTAATAGAACATAATAAATATAATATTTATAGAAAATATGGAAAAAGTATGTTAAAAAAATTGAAATTTTAATCAAATAAACTTAACGGATTAATATAATCTCCATCTACTCTTACGCCAAAATGTAAATGTGGACCTGTTGTAGCACCATTTGTAGGATTTCCATCTTCATCTTTATATTGGTTGCCTTTTACACCATATACATTTTTAGGACCAACATATCCTATTACTTGACCTTGATAAACATAATCTCCAACTTTTACTATATAATAAGGAGAAACATGACAATATGTAAATTTTATATTTCCAGAGGTTAGAGTTATAGTATAGCCACCGCCACCTAAAAAATCTGCAAATGTTATTTTACCAGAGGTAATAGCAATTAACTTACTACCCTCAGGAGCACCTATGTCTATTCCAGAATGATATGAAGATGCACCAGAGGTAGGAGAATCTCTATAACCAAAATATGAAGTTATAGTATTGTAACCAGGTGATGGCCATACATAGCCAGAAGAATTTATATTTATAAAAATAGAATTGGTAGAAGAATAAGATTTAAATTGATCTGGAAATATTGGAAAAAAGAATATAGAAATAAAAATTGAAATAAAGACAATAAAACAAATAAAAGATTTTATAGAAAACATAAAAAAGCTACTAGACATATAATATACTCCTTTTTATCTAATAGCCCCCGAAATAATAAAATAATATAAAAATTTTAAACTTTATTAGTTGATTTAAAAGTAAAAAATTTGCTAATAAAAAAATTTAATATAATAACTATAACTGTAATAAAACATTTACTGAAAATAGTAGGTATTGGAACATATTTAAATAATAGAGAACCACCAATAGATTCTACAAACATTGTAAATAGCCTGCCCAAAATAAACTTACAAAATTCAATAAAATTTTCACTAAATCCTTGTGCTTCTGAATGAAAAACTAAATCTTTATTTGTAATATATGCTATAAGTACAGCTATCACTATTGCAATATTATTAGCAAGATTATCAGAAATATTAAAACAAGTTATCATTATATAAAATGAACCAATATTTATTATAGTAGTTAATATGCCAAAAATAGCATATAATATTATTTCTTTAGTAAAAAATTTTGAAAAAATTTTTTTAAAAAGAATATGATTTTTTAAATTATTAGAACCATTATTAGATACAATTTCTTTAGATGATTCATTATTACTATCTAAAACTTTTGAATTAGTACAATTTTTTTTCATAAAATCCCCTTATTATAGTTACTATACAAAAAAATGTACAATATAAAATTGTACATCAATGGTATGGCAGGGGTACTAAGATTCGAACTCAGACTTGTGGTTTTGGAGACCATCGTGCTAACCATTGACACTATACCCCTA
>CALXYR010000014.1 GCA_944393025.1 uncultured Clostridia bacterium
ATTATTAAAAATAAGTCTTGTAGCTACATATTGTCCTTTTCTTACATTTTCCACTTTAAAATTTGCATGTTGGTTTGTAATAATTTCTGAAACTCCATTTAAAGGTCTATGTGCCCATATGTATATTTCATCTTTATTATTAGGCAAATATACATCAATATTTAAATTTTTAATATCTACATCCCATTCTCCACCTATAAAATTATAGTAAAGTTCTCCAATGTCTTCATGCCTAACACATAAATTAGTAATTGTATAGTCTAAAATAAATTTTTTTGTTTCATCACTTGATGGAGAATATACTTTAACTTTTTCTAATCCTGCATTTTTTTCTAAAGTATATTTTTCTGATTGTCCATTTCTCGCATGACTTGTTTTTTTATATTCTATTTGTTTACTATCAGTTATAGAATTTATTACTATGCCATTTCCTGTATATAAATTATCATTTATTTTTTTATTATTTATAATCTCATCGTGTTCTAAATCATTTATTATATAAGGAATTGTTATGTATATTCCATTATAATTTCCATTAAAATTATATGTTATACTTTGCTTTATATTTACATCTCCATTTTCTTGAATAGTAGCTTGTATATCCATATTCTCTATACTATAACTTTTAGCATAAGCATTAATTTGAAACATTATTAAAAATAATGCAAAAAATAGTATAATTAATAAAATCTTTTTTAATATTTTCATTGGTTCCCCCTTTTATTTTTATATATAGTAATATTATATAAATGTATAATTTGTATGTCAATTATTTGTTTTATTTTCTTCAAATTATAGCTAGTAAATTTATTTTTATGCTATAATATTTATATTATGGAAAATATAGAAAGATATAAACACTTAAATAAATATTTGAAAGAAAAGTTTGGAGAAAGGACTCTTAAAATTTGTATAGATGGTAATTTTACTTGTCCTAATAGAGATGGTAGTAAAGGTTTTGGTGGATGCATTTTTTGTAGTGAAAAGGGCTCTGGTGAACATATTAAAACTACAAATAATATTACAAATCAAGTAGAAAACTATTTTAAAAGCTATAAAGCTAAAAGAGCTAATAAATTTATTGCATATTTTCAAAACTTTACTAATACCTATGACACTTTAGAAAACTTAAAAGAAAAATATGATTCTGCTTTAATAGATAACAGAATTATTGGACTTGAAATTGCTACTAGACCAGATTGTATTAATGAAGATATTGCTAAATTACTAAAAAGCTATACTAATAAATATTATGTTTGTGTAGAGCTTGGTCTTCAAACAGCTAATGAAAAAACTGGAGACTTAATAAATAGATGCTATAGTAATAGTGATTTTACACAAGCTGTTAATATATTGAATAAATATAATATTGATGTGGTAGTACATATTATGGTGGGTTTACCAAATGAAACTATTGAAGATATAAAAAATACTGTACAATTTATTAATTTGCATAATGTTAAAGGAATAAAAATACATTCTTGTTATGTTATAAAAAATACTAAATTGGAACAATTATATTTAACGGGAAAATATGTACCTTTAACCTTAGAAAATTATATATCAAACTGTGCTTATATATTAACACATCTTAACCCCAACATTGTAATACATAGAGTTTCTGGTGATGCTCCAAAAGATTTATTAGTTGCACCAGATTGGAATTCTCATAAAAAGTGGATTATAAATGGTTTAGATAAATTTTTTAAAGAAAATAATTTATATCAAGGAATGTATTATTAATTACATTCCTTTTATGCTGTGTCTCTTTTCCAATAAAATAAATATTGTTGTGCTATTCCCTCTAAGTTTCCGTATTTTTCTTTTGCTATTTTTTCTATTTCTTTTTTATCTACTTTGGTTTCATCTTCATTTTTTATGTATAAATCATTCATTACTCTTCTTACCCATACATCTATTGGAAATACATCAAATCTTTTTAAGGTAGAAAATAAAAGTATACAATCTGCAACTTTTGGACCTACTCCTGATAATGTTAAAAGTATTTCTCTTATTTTTTTAGTGTCTTTTTCTTTATGTAATTCTTCTAAATCTACTTGTTTATTTAATATTTTTTGTGTGGTTTCATATACTCTTATATCTCTAAAACCTAATCCTGTTTTTCTTAATTCTTCTACTGTAGCTTTTGATAAACTCTCTACAGTTGGAAATGTATAATATTCTTTGTTATTCCATATAATTTTATTTCCATATTTATATGATAATCTATTTATTATTCCTTTTATTCTTGGAATATTGTTATTAGCAGAAATTATAAATGAAATAATTGTTTCCCACAAATCCTGATTTAATATTCTTATTCCATTTCCATAATTTATACTATTTTCTAAATAAATATCTACTTTAGAAAGTGTATTTTTTATATCTTCATAATTTCTGTCCAAGTCAAAATACTCTTTTACTAATTTTTCTAAATTATCTGCACCTATACTATAAAAAATAACTTCATTATTCACTTTTTTAACATTTATTACATTATTTTTTACTATACCAGTATAACTTCCATCATCTTCTTTTTCCCATCTAAAACATTGACCACATTCAAATATATGTTTTGGCTCAAAAGATGAAATATTTTTTAATATATATTTTTGTTCTTGCATTTTTTCTCCTTTTTATGCATAAAAAATAAACGGTATTAATTTTTATATTACCTATATTATATAAATTTATTATTTATGTGTCAATTAATTATTTGTGGAATTAAATAAGAATAAAATTTAATTAGATAAAATTATAAATGATTTAAAAAATCTTCCAATTCTATATTTGCTTGTTCTAATATGCTAATTAATGTACCTTTAGCTATTTCATAATGCATTGGAACTATACAAATTCTATTTGTAACATAATTTTTATATTTAGCATGACTGCCTTTTTGAGATATTTTTATAAAACCTAGTTTTTGTAATATTCTAACTACTTCTTTAGATGGTAATATTGGTATTTTTGAACTCATATAGTCACCTCCACTGTTGTTACTAGTACTTGTTTTGGCATAATTGGCTTTTCATCTTGATAGTATAACTCTATTGCTTCTTTTAGGTTATTTAGTGCTTCCTCTATACTTTTTCCCTGCGATGCAATACTATTATCTATACATTTTGCTACATACCAATTTTCTTCTTTTTGTACAATAACATTATACTTTATACTCATAAAGTCACATCCTTTCTTATATATGATTATTAATATCATATTTTACATAATTTGTAAATAGTTCTTATTAAAAATAATATTATTATTTTTAGTAGCTAATTGTTTAAACATTTTAAAATACTCAAAATATATTTTAATTTTTTATACAATAAAATAATTTTGTTTTAACATGCCATAATACACTGCATTTATTTAAATCCTTTTCCTAAAGCTTCTCTTGCACTTGAAATTACAATAAATGCTTTTGGATCAATTTCTTTTACTATTTCTTTTATTTTTGCTACTTCTCCTCTTGATGCTACACACCATAACATCATTTTCTTTTCTCTTGTGTACATTCCTTTTCCATAAAGCCCCGTACTTCCTCTATCTAATTTTTTACCTATTTCTTGTGATATTTCTTTGTATTTGTTTGATACAATAAACATCATCTTAGTAAAATATATTCCTTCAAATACTATATCTATCATTTTTCCCATTAAATATATTGCTATTGCTGAGTATAGTCCTATTTCTATCTCTTTAAAAAAGAGAACATTTAATAAAATTATGACTGTATCTATAATTACAATTAAATTACTTGCTCTATAATGTGGTTTATATGAACGAACTATATGTGAAACTAAATCTGTTCCACCTGTTGATGCATTTGCTTTTAATATTATTGCTGTGCCTAATCCTACAAAAATACCACCATATATACATGCTAGTAACCTATCTTGTGTTAATGGATTAAAATTTTCTAATATATCTATAAAACTTGATAATACAATTGTTCCAATAATACCTTTTATTGCTGTTTCTTTTCCTACTCTTATAATTGTTAAAATTAATAATGGAATATTTAATAAAAGCATTGTTGTTCCAAGTGGTATATTAATTAAATAATAAATAATTGTTGAAATACCTGCAAATCCACCAGATGATAGTTTATTTGGTAATAAAAATAAAGATGTACCTATTGCCATTAATAAACATCCTACTATTATATATAGTCCATCCTTTATATATTTTCTAATTATAATTTGTTTTCCAGTAATTTTTTTCAAAATAAATCACCTGCTATTGTTAATATTTCCAATAATAGGTGATTTTATTCTAAATCATTTTATTACATATTTCTATTTATAAAATTCTAAAATTTCTAATTTAAACTTTCCTGGTTTAATTTTATCATCTTTTTCTATAATTATATCTACATTATATACTTCTTTAAATTTCATTATATTTTCTTTTTTATGTCCTATAATATTATTTATATTTATATCATTTGCTTTAATTTTTACTTTTCTAACTTTATCATTAATTTTTTTTATTTCATTTACTATTACATCATACCACATGCTAGATTCTACTAATTGTCTAAAAGCTGGATGATACGGACCTGCAACCACACTACTTTTTTCTGTTTTTGGATCTGATATTTCTTCTGTATTTTGAAGACCTATTCTTATAACATTTATTTTATTTGTGTTAAATAAATTTACTATTTCTTTACATCTTTCAACTGCCTGTTCAACAGTAAGTGGTCTATATTCTCCATTCTCATACTCTTTTGCAAGTTCTGTATCTTTTATTACAAGTACTGGATATATTCTAACAATTTTTGGTTTTAATTTTATTAATTCTTTAGCTGTGTTTATTTCATCTTGTTTAGTACTTTCTGGAAGTCCTATCATCATTTGATGTCCTAATATAAATCCATATCTTCTAATTAATTTAGATGCTTTTTTTACATCTTCCCCTGTATGCCCTCTTTTACATCTACTTAATATATAATTATTAGTTGATTGTACTCCTAATTCTATAGTTTTTACATGATATTTTTTCATTCTCTTTAAAATTTCTTTATCTATTGCATCTGGTCTAGTAGATATTCTAATACTATAAACTTTTTTATTTTCAATATATTCTTGTACTGCTTCTAAAAGTTCTACTTGTTTTTCTTTTTTTATAGCTGTAAAACTTCCTCCGAAAAATGCAACTTCTACATATTTATGACTATCTTTAAAATTTTTAAGATAATATTCTATTGTTTCTTTTACATCTTTTGCTGTTACCATCTTTGTTTGTCCACTTATTTTTTTCTGATTGCAAAAAGTACAATTATTTGGACATCCTAGATGTGGCACAAAAATTGGTATTATATATTCTTTTTTCATGTAAAAACCTCCTTTCTAGTTTGGTTTCTAAATAATGTATTATATTTTTTTGATAAATTAAACACTAGATTATGTTATCTCTTATTTTTAAGCACATACATTTCTATTTTGGGTTTCTTTTTTTAATTAGTTACCTAATTTTTCTAAAGCTTTGCCAGCAGCATTCATTTCTGCTTGTTTTTTTGTTTTTCCCTCTCCTGTTGCAAGTTCTTTTCCATTTACTTCTACTTTAACTGTAAAAATTTTTTCATGGTCTGGTCCTTTTTCATCTATAACTGTATATTTAATACTAATATCTCCATTTTCCTGTAATTTTTCTTGTAAAACTGTTTTATGATCTTTCATTCCTACATGCTTTGTAGAATCTTCTATTGCTGTTTTTAAATTATTTATTATAAATTCTTCTGCTTTTTCTAGTCCACCATCAAAATAAATTGCAGCTATTGTAGCTTCTATACTATCTGCTAAAATTGCTGGTTTTAAATTTCCATTATTATTTAATTCACTTTTCCCTACTAAAATGAAATCACTAAAATTATGAAGTTTTGCTACCTTGTATAAGCTTTCTTCACATACTACTTCTGCTCTAACTTTAGTCATTTCACCTTCTTTTAAATTTTTATAATTATTATATATATATTTGCTAGATATATATTCTAAAATACTATCTCCTAAAAATTCTAATTTTTCATTACTTTCTACCCTATTTTCATACGCATAAGAAGTATGTGTTAATGCTTTTTTTAAGAGATTTCTATTTTTAAAAGTATAGCCAATACTTTTTTCTATTTTTTCAAAATGCATTAGGTCTAGTCCTCCTTATATGTTAATTATATTTTCCTATATTTAAAGCATTCCTATTATACACCATTTTTCTATAAAAATCAAATCTAGTAGTTTAGAGAAAATCTCAAATGCAATAGTAATTATAACCTTTTTATCTAATAGAAAATGAAAAATTTACTATTAGATAATAAAAATTGATTTTTATTTTGAAAATAAAAAATTATTTTCACTTTGAATTGCATCGTGTTTCCTATTCAACAAAAAAACAAAGCAATCTATTGATTACTCTGTTTTTTATACTATGCTATATGATCTTTTATATAATCTACAACATCACCTACAGAAACAACTTTTTCTGCATCAGCATCTGGTATTTCTATATCAAACTCTTCTTCAAGAGCCATTATTAATTCTACTATATCTAGTGAATCTGCTCCTAAATCATCTATAAAAGATGCTTCCATTGTAACTGCTGTTTCAGCTACTCCTAATTGTTCAACTATTATTCCTTTTACTTTTTCAAAAACTTCTTCTGAACTCATTATATAAGTTCACCTCCTTATATTTATCTTCAATCTGTTTTATCTAACAATAATACATATTAATTTAATTGTCAATATATTTTATGAATTTTATTAAAATAATTGTTAAGTCTAGCTTTTTTCAATACTTTCCGAGCGTTTTTTATATTTGTTTAATGTTTTATTTTTTATACTAAGTAGTCTTATTTCAAATTTAATTTTCTGCATTAGTATTATTATCTTCAAATGCTTCTATCATTTTATCAACTGCTTTATTTTCTACAAATTTTTCCGCTTGTTTAATTGTAAATTCAAATAATTTTTCATCACTACTTCCATGTGCTTTTACAACTGGTTTTTTTACCCCTAAAAATAATGCTCCACCATATTCTTTATAATCAACTGTTTTAGAAAATCTTTTTATTGCTGGTAAACTTGGAAGTGCTGCAATTTTAGATAATATATTATGTGTTAAACTTTCTGTCAAACTTCTTTTTACAAATTTTCCTAATCCTTCTACTGCTTTTAAAAATACATTACCTGTAAATCCATCTGTAATAACAACATCAATCTTTCCTGAAAAAGCATCTCTTCCTTCTATATTTCCAATAAAATTTATATCTAGTTTTTCTGCATTTTCCTTTAATAATCTATAACTTTCTTTAGTAAGTTCATTTCCCTTTGTTTCTTCAGTTCCTATATTCAATAGTCCAACTGCAGGTGATTCCATTCCAAATGTATTTTTTAAGTATATACTTGCCATTTGTGCAAATTGGAGTAAATTAATTGGTTTACAATTTGTGTTTGAACCACAATCCATAAGAAGTAATCTACTTTTATATGCTGGTAAAATTCCAGCTAGTGCTGGTCTATCTATTCCTTTAATTCTTCCTACTAAAAGTGTTGCTCCTGTAAGAAGTGCACCTGAATTTCCAGCAGAAATAAATACATCTCCTTCTCCTGCTTTTAACATATTAAATCCTACAACCATTGAAGAATCTTTTTTATGTTTAATGGCTTGTGTTGGTATATCTTCCATTTCTATTGTTTCTGTTGCATTTTTAATACTTAATCTAGGTGATATGTCTGTTATATTATCTTTTCCATATAATTCTTTTATACGATTTTTTATAACTTCTTCTTTTCCTATTAAAACTACTTGTGCTTTTATTTGATTTATTGCTGTTACTGCTCCTTTTATATTTGCATCTGGTGCATTATCTCCACCCATTGCATCTAGTAAAATAATCATAAACATCCTCCAATAATTGTTTTATAATATATATTTGTTATTTAATTATTTTATAACTTATATTTGTTAAAGTCAATTATAAATTTACAATATTTTTACAACAGTTGAGACAGAAAACTTTAAAAGTTTTCTGCCTCATTTAAAATTTGTTATTGTTGCTCATTTCTATTGACGATTATTTATATAATTCTAATTGTATAAATAATTTTGTGGATTTACTTCTACTCCATCTATTCTTACTTCAAAGTGTAAATGGTTACCTGTTGAATTTCCTGTTGAACCAACAGCAGCAATTATATCTCCTGCCTTAACTTTTTCTCCTGTTGAAACATATAATTCACTACAATGCGCATAATATGTTTCTATTCCATTTCCATGAGATACTTTTACTACATAACCATAACCACCACTATAACCAGAAAAAGTAACTTCTCCATCTGCTGTAACTCTAATAGGCGTTCCTGCTGGTGCTGCTATATCTAATCCAGTATGCCCATAACTTCTTATGCTTTCTCTATTACCAAATCTGGATGTTATTATTCCTGAAACTGGTGTAACTTCTAAATAAATTCCTTGTACTGTATGTGATTCAATTTCTATTTCTTCTTCTATTTCATCAATTTTTTCTTCTATATCTTCATTTAAACTTTGTTTTGCTACTTTTACTGTGCTTTCATCTTTTTTATTAGTTGTAATAACATCTACTATACCAATATCTAATTCTAAATCATCTTCATATTTTGAAGTCATTTCATCAACAATTTTTTCTGCTTCATCTAAACTTGCTAATACTGTTTTTTCTTCACCATCAAGTGTCACGGCATATAATTTGTATGTTGTTTCTGAATTTTCTTCTAATTTAGCTAATATTGTTTCTTCATTAGTTTTTTCAGATTTATCTACTAATTTTAATTTATATTCTGGCATATTTTCTATGGTTGTAAACAATTTTGCCTCTTCTTCTTTATTTATTATATCATTTACTTTATTTTCAAATTCATTTTTATTTGCTACATAACCTACAGTTTCTCCTGCTATTGTTACTTCACATACTAAATTGAATTTAAATAATATTATTAACATCATTATAAACAGTGCAATTGCTACTAAATTTATAAGTCTAATCATTTCTTTTGTACAGTATTTAATTTTCCTGTTTAAAATATAAATTCACTCTCCTTTTTTCAGCGTGACAAAATTTATTATACCATATATTCTAACCATTTTCAAATTATATATTCTATTTTCTCACATTTTTGGGTTTTTTAAGGCATTTAGTAGTTTTTTGTAATTAATTTATCTTAATGTTTTCTTTTGTTTTCTCATTTTTTCTCTATTTTTCTTCTTTTTTCGTCATGATAATATTGTTTATATTTTCATTTAATTATAATTTTTCCTATACAATTTTAAAAAATAGTATAGTTTTACTTAATTTTAAAAACTATACTATTTGTATTTATATATTTTAATTTTTATATTTTTCTTATTTATTTTAAGTATCATAAGAGTAAATTCTTTTTCCAAATTTTATATCATTTAATTTCTTTTGTGCTTCTACTATTATAATAGGAAGTATTGATATTCCTAATGTGTATATCCATTGTGTTGTGTTTAAAGCTACTAAGCCAAAAATATTTGCAAATGTTGGCACAACAACTACTATAACTTGTAGTAAAGTTCCTAGAATGAATGATCCTATTAAATACTTATTTTCGAATAAACCTGTTTTAAATATTGATTTCTCGCTTTTAACATTAAAACTATGTACTAATTCTAACATTGCTAATGCTAGAAATGCCATTGTTCTTCCAACTTCTAAGCCATACCAATTATTTCCTACATAAAATGTTACTAAGGTAAGCATTCCTATCATTGTTCCTTCTGCTACAATTTTACCTAATAACCCATCTGCAAAAATACTTTTTTTACTATTTCGTGGTTTTTGGTTCATAATATATTTGTCTGGTGCTTCCAAACCTATTGCTATTGCTGGAAGTGAGTCTGTAACTAAATTTATCCATAATAATTGTATTGCAAGTAATGGTGTTTTTAAACCTAAAAGCAGCCCCATGAATATTGTTACAATTTCTCCAATGTTTGTGGCTATTAAAAAGTGTACTGCTTTTTTTATATTTTCAAAAATATTTCTTCCTTGCTTAACTGCTTCAACTATTGTTACAAAATTGTCATCTGCTAAAATCATATCTGAAGCATTTTTTGCAACATCTGTACCATTTTTTCCCATAGCTATTCCTATATCTGCTTTTTTTAATGCTGGTGCATCATTTACTCCATCTCCTGTCATAGCAACTACTGCACCTGTTTTTTGAAAAGCTTCTACTATACGAACTTTATGTTCTGGAGATACTCTTGCAAATACTGAATACTTTGAAATATTTTTTTCTAATTCTGTTTTAGAAATTTTATCTAATTCTTTACCTGTTATTGCTAAGTCATTGTTATTCAAAATTCCTAATTCTTTTGCTATTGCTTTTGCTGTTAAAATATGGTCTCCTGTAATCATAACTGTTTTTATTCCAGCTTTTTTACAAGTATATACAGCTTCTTTTACCCCTTCTCTTGGTGGATCTATCATACCTATTAGCCCAACAAAAATTAAATTATTTTCTATATTTTCACTATCTATATTCTGTGGAAGCTTTTCTACTATAGAATATGCCACTGCAATTACTCTTAAAGCATTTTCTGCCATTTGGCTATTTATTTTTTCTACTTTTTTTCTTTTTTCCTCATCTAATATGTTAATTTGTCCATTTAAAGAATATTTATTACAATGTTTTAATAAAACATCTGGTGCACCTTTTGTTATAATTAAAAATCTTTTGTTTTCATTATTATTTAATAATGTTTCAATACTTATGTTTTCTTCATTATTCTCTCTTGCGCCTAATTTATGTATTGTACTCATCATTTTTCTGTCTGAATCAAATGGTATGTCATTTATTCTATTAAATTTTTGATACAACTTTTCCTTATACTTTCCTTGTTCTTTTGCTGAATTGATAATTGCAATTTCTGTTGCTTCTCCTACATCTTCTTCAACATCCGTACACATTGCACCTAATTCTAATATTAAATTTTTTTGTAAATCTAAACTTTCTCCTTTTATATCCATTATTTTAGTAACTTGCATTTTGTTTTGAGTTAGAGTGCCTGTTTTGTCTGAACATATTACACTACTACTTCCTAAGGTTTCTACAGCTGGTAATTTTCTTACAATACTATTCTTTTTAGCCATTCTTGTAACACCTATTGAAAGCATTATTGTTACTATTGCTGGAAGTCCTTCAGGAATTGCTGCTACTGCTAGTCCTACAGAAGTCATAAACATTTCTATAGGTTCAATTTTTTTAAGTAATCCAATTGCAAATATTAAAGCACATATAAACAAACAACTTGCGCCTAACACTTTGCCTACTTCTCCTAATTTTTTCTGAATAGGTGTTTCTGGTGATTCATTTGTTATAATCATTTTTGCAATTTGTCCAACTTTAGTATTCATTCCTATATCTGTTACAATAGCCTCTCCATGTCCATTTACAACTATTGTATTTGCAAAAGCCATATTTAAAGTATCTCCTAAAGGAGTTTTATCATCTAACAAAACCTCCGCATCTTTTGTTACAGGCATCGTTTCTCCTGTTAAACTAGATTCTTCTATTTTTAAATTATAACTATTAATTAATCTGCAATCTGCCGGAACAAAATTTCCAGCTTCTAATAAAACAATATCTCCTGGAACTACTTCAGTTCCTTTAACAATGCAAATTTTTCCATTTCTTCTTACCTTTGCAACTGGTGCAGACATATCTTTTAAAGCTTCTAACGATTTTTCTGCCTTTGCTTCTTGTACTAAGCCCATTATAGCATTTAATACAACTATAACAACTATTATTATTGAATCTATATAATCATTTTCTCCTTGCACAAAAGATATACCTGCTGAAACAATTGCTGCAATTATTAAAATAATAATCATAAAGTCATTAAATTCTTTTATAAATTTGATAAATAAATTTTCTTTTTTTTGCTCATCTAATTTATTTGGTCCATGCTTATTCTTTCTAACCTCTGCTTCTTCACTACTTAATCCTCTTTCTATGTTTGTCCTAAGTTTTCTTGCAACTTCATTTGCATTAAAAGACTGCCACATATATATCAACTCTCCTTTGTTTAAACTTATAGTAATATATATATGCAGTCAGTCTTTATTTTATGAATATTTTTTTCGGATTAGGGACAGGTCTCCCAGCGAACTTTTCTTCGTTTTCGGGACAGGTCTTCTTTATCTATTACTTACCCAAGTTTCATTGAAAGTAGCTTGCTTACACCATTTTCTTCCATTGTTACTCCATATACTGTATTTGCTGCTTCCATTGTTCCTTTTCTGTGTGTTATTACTAAAAATTGTGTTTCTTTGCTAAATTTTTTCAAGTATTCTGCAAATCTATATACATTTACATCATCTAAAGCTGCTTCTATTTCATCTAGTACACAAAATGGTGCTGGATTTATTTTTAGTATTGCAAATAATAATGCTATTGCTGTAAATGCTTTTTCTCCTCCTGATAAAAGCATCATATTTTGAAGTTTTTTTCCTGTAGGTTGTGCTTGTATGTCTATTCCACATTCTAATACATTATTTTCATCTTCAAGTTTTAATTCTGCTCTTCCTCCACCAAATAATTCTGAAAACACTTCATTAAAGTTTTTATTTATTTCTTTAAATTTTTCTATAAATTGGTTTTTCATTGTTTCTGTCATTTCTGAAATAATATTTCTTAATTTTACTGCTGTGTTTTCTAAATCTAACCTTTGCTCACACATAAATTCATATCTTTCTTTTGTCTTTTTATATTCCTCTATTGCTTCTATATTTATATTTCCAAGTTCTTTTATTTGTGTTCTTAAAATATTTACATCTCTAGTTGCTTTTTGTACATTTTGTGGTTTATTATACCCTTGTACATTATTTGGTGTAAGTTCATATTCTACCCATAAATTATTAACTACTTGTTCTAAATCTTGTTCTATTTTAGTTTTACGAACATCTAATTTTACAATCTGCCCCTTTATATCTTCAATAGTATTAAATTGTTTACTAATTTCCTCTTCTGAATCTTTTAATTTTTTATTGCTATCTAACCTTTCATCTTTTAATTTTTCTATAATATTTGAACTGTTATCTACATCTGATTTTATTTTATTTATTTCTTCTTCTAATTCTATTATTTTCTTTTGTAAATTTATATTTTCTTTTTTTGTTTCATCAATATTTTTTTCTTTATTTAATATACTTTGATTATTATTTTCTATATCTTGTTTTATTCTTTCTAACATTTCATCTATTGATGTACCACTTTCATCAAATGAATTTACAGATATTTTTAAGTTTGTAATATCAAAATTCAAATCATCTATATATTTTTGATTATCCTTATTATTCAAAGCAAATTCTTCTACAGTTTTACTTAAAGATTCTATTTGTTTTGTAATACAACTTATTTGTTCTTCTTTTTGTTCTTTTAATGATTTATTATCTATTGTCTGTTTTAATAGATCATCTACTTCTTTGTTTAGTTTTTCTCTTCTTTCTTCTAATTTTTTTATATTATCATCAATATTTAATATTTTTTGATTTTCTGCAGCGTAAATTATTTCTATGTCTTGTAATTCTTTTTCCAATCTTGTTACTTCTTCTATTACATCTGTTACTGATTCTGTATACTCTTTTTTTTCTTTAGTAATATTTTCTATTTTGATATTTATATCTTTTAATGATTTTTCCAAATCTTCTATTTCTCTATTTCTTCCTAATATATTTACTGTTTTAGTTTGAACAGATCCGCCTGTTATAGCTCCAGTGTTACTTATAATATCTCCTTCTAATGTAACAATTCTAAATGAATACGAATTTAATTTTGCCATTTGTATTGCTGTATCCATATTTTCTACAATTAATGTTCTTCCAAGTAAATTTAAAACAATTTGTTCATATTTTTTATCACATTTTACTAAGTCTGAAGCTACTCCAATTACACCTTCTGTACTATTTTTAATAATTCTATCTAATTTTTTTCCTCTAATAGAAGAAATTGGTAAAAATGACGCTCTTCCCAGCTTATTTTCTCTTAAATATTCTATTAATTTTTTTGCATCTTCTTCTGTATCTGTAACAATATTTTGTAATGCCTGACCCAAACTCATTTCTATTGCAATCTCATATTTTTTATCAACTGAAATTAAGTTTGCTAAAACTCCATTTACTCCTTTATTTAGTTTATTATCTTTTTCACAAGTTAATAATATAGACTTTACGCTTTTATTATACCCTTCTTTTTCCTTTTCTGTTTCTATTAAAAATTTTAATCTTGAATCTTTCATATTAGCATCATAGGTTAAATTATTTAAAATAGAATCAAATTCTTTAATTTTTTGCATACTAATTTCTTTTTGACTTGATCTTTGATTTAGCTTATTGATTAATTCATTTCTCTTAAACTCTATATCATAAAATTGTTTTGATTTTTCCTGTTTTTCATTTCTTATACCATCTATTTCTAGAATCAAACTTTGCATTTCAGATTTAGCATTTTTTTCTCTTTTTTGTATATTTTCTATATTAGTATCTAAACTACTTATCTCTGAAATAATTTCATATTTTTTATCTGTATTTTCTTCGATACTTTTCTTTTTCTCTTCTATTTCTAATTCTTTGTCAGATAATTTTTTTGTTAATTCATCTAATTCTTTTTGTTTTTCCTCTAATTCTTTTTTAAACTTTTCTCTATTAGAAAATAGAGAATCTTTTTTAGTTAATTTTTGCTTTTCTTCTTCTTTTAAATCTAATATTTTTTGTTTAATTTCTTCTATTTCCTTTTCTAATCTTTCGTTATTTAGAGTATTATTCTGTATTCTTTCCTTTGATATTCCTATTTCTGAATTTATTCTTTCTATTTTGTTAGTGCTTTCAAATCCTAAATTTTGCATTTCTTCTATTTTTGAAGTAATATTATCAATCTCTTGTTTTAATTTTTCTTTATTTTCTTGAAGAATTTTCATTTTTTCGTTTTCTAATAAATTCTGATCTTCAACTATTTTTATATCCTCTACTATTTTTAAAAGCTTTTCCTTATATTCTGATATATTATATATAAATAGACCTATTTCTATATTTTTTAATTCTTCTCTTAAATCCAAGTATTTTTTTGCTTTGTTAGATTGTGCTTTAAGTGGTTCTATATTTGATTCTATTTCTGTTAAAATATCATTTATTCTAAGTAAATTTAATTTAGTTTGCTCTAATTTTTTTTCAGATTCTATTTTTCTAGTTCTATATTTTACAATTCCTGCTGCTTCTTCAAATATTTTTCTTCTATCTTCTGATTTATTGCTTAAAATTTCATCAATCTTTCCTTGACTAATTATACTATAACCGATCTTTTCCAATTCCTGTATCCATAAATAATTCTAATATATCTTTTAATCTACAAGGTGTTTTATTTATAAAATAACCGGTTTCACCGCTTCTATATAATTTTCTAGTTACCGTAACTTCTGAATATTCTATTGGAAGTTTTCCATCTGAATTATCTATAACCATAGACACTTCTGCAAATCCTAGTGATTTTCTTGCTTGAGTTCCAGCAAAAATTACATCTTCAGACTTTGCTCCTCTCAGTGACTTCATACTTTGCTCTCCAAGTACCCACCTTATTGCATCTGAAATGTTACTTTTACCAGAACCATTTGGACCTATTACTGAAGTAATTCCACTTTTAAATTCTAATATTGTTTTATCTGCAAAGGATTTAAAACCTTGTAATTCCATTTTCTTTAAATACATTTATTACACCTCTTTTATCATTTGTAAATTATATATAACTTTTCCTATTTTTTCAACATTTTTTTTATTTTTTTCGTTTTAGGGACAGGTCTTATGACGAACTTTTCTTCGTTTTTGGGACAGGTCTTTTTTCAAATCAAATAATTTTCATTTTCAAAACGCTCAAAATACTTAGATTTTTTATATCTTATTATTACTAAACTGAAACTATCATTCTTATCATGTTATCCCCATAGCTTTTACTCAAATAATGGTAACTGTTATCCTGTTGCTTATTGTTTTTTCAGCTTTCAGCATTCTTACTATTACTACACTGAATTTCGTGCTACACTTTATATTTAATAGCATAAATTTTTCTAAAATCACTCTAATTTGCTTCTAAACACAGTTAAAAGGAGAAACTTTGAAATTTCAAAATTTCTCCTTCTTTAATTATAAGTAATTAAATTTTATATAACAATACTAAACTTTATTTAAATACATTAATATAATAATATAATTATGTGCATGTCTAATTTTTATTTTTAGGAAACATTACTTTTTTTGTTAAAATATTCTATCATATGAATTATTGTTTCTTGATTATTTGGTTTTAGATTATCAAATCCAAATAATGCACTATTTATTTCTTTTTTTCTTTTTACATCTAAGTATTCGCAAAATATTTCATCTAGGCCTATATTAAAAGTATTACATATTTTAACTAGAACTTCGTATGATGGTTTTGATCGATCTTGCTCTACATCACCAATATATCTAGGTGAGCATTCAACTGCTTCTGCTAATCTTTCTTGTGTGTAACCATAGCTTTTTCTCAAAGTTTTAATTTTTTTTCCAATTTTTATTACCTTTGCCTTCTTCATACTCTACCTCTCTTTTTTATAAATTTATTTATATGATAACAAAGGTAATTGTTATATTAAATGAATTATTTGCGTTTCTTCTACTTTTTTATTTCGCATCAGATTAACATTTAATTATTCTTTTACAGTTTTTTATTGCTTCTTCTACATTTATATTTTTTATTTTTCTATCTTCCATTAAAATTTCACCATTTATTATTGTTGTATCCACACATCTTCCTTCTGTATTATATACTAAATTTGATATAACATTAAGATTTGGCATCATCTTTATATTATCTAATTTTTCTTCCATATTAACAATTATAATATCTGCTTTTTTTCCTTTTTCTATACTACCAATTTCTTTTTCTAATCCTAAAGCTTTTGCTCCATTTATTGTTGCCATTTTTATTACATCTTTTGAACCAATTCTATTTTCGTTTTCATGAATTCCGCCTTGAATTAATCCTGCTATTTTCATTGTTTCAAACATATCTAAATTATTACCTGATCCTTGTCCATCTGTTCCTAAAGATACATTTAGCCCTTCATTTAAATATTTAGTTATATCTGCTATTTTACAACCTAATCTTAAATTTGAAATAGGATTATGAGAAATACTACAATCTAAATTTTTTAATATTCTTATGTCTTCATCATTTATTTTTACTCCATGTGCCAATATAATTTTTAGTCCATCAAAATATTTTTTTATAACATTAGATGCACTATCTCCATGTAATTTTTTTATATTTTCTATTTCACTAATACTTTCTAGAAAATGCGTATGAATAGGTAAATTATACTTTATTGCTAATTCTTTAGATATTTGTAAAATCTCACTAGAACAAGTATATAATCCATGTGGTGAAACAGTATATGTAATTAAATTATTATTTTTATTTCTACTTTCATATAATTCTATAAATTCTTTTATTCTAATATTTGAAGCTTCTTTTCCATCACTATCCATTAACACTCTAGTAATTACTGCTCTCATTTTACTTTTTTCAAATGCTTCTCTAATTTTATTTGAAAAAAAATAATGATCATTTACACATGTTGTTCCTGTCGAAATCATTTCTAATATTGAAACCATACTAGCATTATAAATATCATCTGGTGTAAGATTTGCTTCTATAGGCCATATTTTTTCATTAAGCCATGTATATAAATCACATCCTTCAAATGTACCTCTAAAAATACTCATAGCTATATGTGCATGTGTATTTATAAGTCCTGGCATTACTATTTTATTTTTAGCATCTATTACCTTTTCATTATCTTCTGCTTCTATACTTTCTGAAATATTCTCTATAATGTTTTGATTTATTCTAATATCAAGTTTTTTTATGGCAACATCATCATTCTCAAATGTTAAAACATTCCCATTTTTTATTAACATATTCATATCTCCTTTTCTTGTTAATTATACAATTTAATTTTAAAAAACGCAAATAAAATTATAGTACTTATTCATATTTTTAAATGGCGAGAGTCAAATTTACTCTCGCCATTTATCATAAAACCAATATTAATCTTCAGCTAAAACTAATATACCTAATTTATAACCTAATATACATTACTGTATAAATAAGCTAACTCACCAAATATATTAATCATTCGCTCGACCATTAATGCACCTATAATAGCCATATTCATCCATTCAAGGACTATTAACAACCATTAAAAAATACAAAAACAATCTTAATTCGAATATATTACATATAATTTAACCATACACTAATAAAATTACATTTACAAACTTAAGTATAAGTAAATATAGTCTTAGTATAGCTTACATACAAATAATATATTCATACATCTCCGACATATAATAATATAAGTTCATTACACTATTATATATCTTTGCTCGAATAATATAAAACATTAATATACATCTCATATTACTCTTATTTCAACTAATATCAATCTTATGATATTAGTATATACCGTTTTTTTTATATTATACATATTTTTTAATTTTTATATTATTAATTTCTTGTATTTTTCATTTATTTGTTGTATTATTAATTTATATTATTAAACATAGGAGAAATTTATGAAAAACGAAAAATTTGATTTTTATAATCCAATTAATTTAAAATCATATAACTTAGATAAAACAATGAGGTATCAATTAGATATTTTAGGCAGTTTAGATTTTTTTACTCGCAGACATAGTGAAAATGTTGCAAACTTAGTTTGTAGAATTTGTGAATATTTACATTGTAATAAAAATTTTACAATTTATTGTACTATTTGTGCGTATTTACATGATATTGGTAAATTATTTATTCCTTCTGCGATTTTAAATAAACCAGATAAATTAACTGATGAGGAATTTGAAATTATGAAAACTCATACTACTCAAGGCTATGAAATGTGTATGAAAGATTTAAAATTAAGACCTTATGCAATAGGTCCATTAGATCATCATGAAGCTTTAAATGGTAGTGGTTATCCAAATGGAATTACAAAAATTCCAATGGAAGCACAAATAATTCGTGTAGCAGATGAATATGATGCAATAGTTACTAAAAGGCAGTATACTACTCATGTTAATATATCTGAAACTTTAAAAGATTTAATAAAAGATGCAAAACCAGATCCTAAATTTTTAGCATTAGATCATTTGTCACAAATTTCTAAAGTTGGAAAAATTAATAAAAGAATCTTAAAAGTTTTATTTAAAGTTGTAATAGATGATATATTATACGAAATTAGTTGTTTATATGAATATCTAGATTATTTAAAGGAAAATATTAAAAGATTGGAATTAATTTGTAAATATAATGATAAAATGAACGATTCAAAATCAGATAAGAAAAAAAGTTATTACAAAGAAGGTATGAAACTGTTATTTGCTGCTGATGAGAATTTTGATAATTTTAAGCAAGTATATGAAGAATATAAAAATGCTTTAGAAATAAGAAGTGATAGGATAAAAAAATTGTATGATGAAATAAAAATTATTAAAAAATTAGAGATTTAATATCTATAAAGTTGTGTAAAAATAAATTTACACAACTTTATATTTTTACTCTAATCCAAAGCTCACTCCTAAAGCATTATTTACTTGTGAAATTATTTTTTCATCATCTATGTGACCTATTTTTTCCTTTAGTCTACTTTTATCTATAGTTCTTATCTGTTCAGTTAAAACAACTGAGTCTGCTTTCAATCCGTTATTTTGAGAACCTATTTCTATATGTGTTGGCAATTTATTTTTTCCTGTTTGTGAAGTAATTGCTGCTGCTATAACTGTTGGACTATGTTTATTTCCCATATCATTTTGTATAATTAAAACTGGCCTTATTCCTCCCTGTTCTGAACCAACAACTGGACTTAAATCTGCATAAAACATATCTCCTCTTTTTATTACCATATTCTTCACTCCTAATGTTTCTATAATTAAGGTTTATTTTTTAATATATTTTAATTAACTTGAAATAATAAATTAAATTAATTATCATCTCTTTATATAATATGTAAACCTTTTTATTTCAGTTAATCTTAAAAATATACTTTTAAAGTTCCTTAATCCATTATTTATATTATTGCCATATTTTAATATTTTATATATTTTTTCAAAAAATTTTTATAAAAAAATCCAGTAATTTTCACTATAAAAAAATAACCTCCTAAAATAAATCTAGAGATTATTTTTATAAATTATTAATTAAAATATTGCTTTAAACAATTTTCTAATTCTACCCTTTCTTCTATTTTATTTATTTTTTCTCTCAATTTGCTTGCATCTTTTCCATTCCTAATATAATATGCTAAGTGTTTCCTCATTTCTTTTATTGCTATTTTCTCTCCTTTTTCTTCTACTGCAAGTTTTATGTGTTCTAATATTATACTTAGCTTTTCATCATTACTAATTACTCTTTGTTCTTTTTCACTTAAATAATTTATAATTTCTTCAAAAATCCAAGGCTTTCCTATTGCAGCTCTTCCTATCATTATTCCGTCCACACCAGTTTGCATAAACATCCTTTTTGCATCTTCTTTAGATTTAATATCTCCATTTCCTATTACTGGAATATTTACAGATTTTTTAATCTTTTTTATTATTTCCCAATCTGCATTTCCAGAATAAAATTCACTTCTTGTTCTCCCATGAATTGTAATTGCTGATATTCCTGATTTTTCTAATATTTTTGCTACTTCTATTGCTACTATATTATTATTATCCCAACCTTTTCTTATTTTGGCAGTTACTGGAACTTTAGATGATTTTACAACTTCTTTTGCAATTTCTTCTAATAATTCTAAATTTCTTAGAATGCTGCTTCCATCTCCATTTTTAACTATTTTAGGAGCTGGACATCCAAAGTTTATATCTACAATATTTGCAAAAGCACTTACATATTCACTCGCATATTTAAGTGCTTTTATATCACTTCCAAATATTTGAACAGCAACAGGTTTTTTATCCTTTTCTATATTTAATAATAGCTTTGTTTTTTCATCATTGTAAAATAGCCCTTTACTACTAATCATTTCTGTACAAGTTAATCCTGCACCATATTTTTCGCACATCACTCTAAATGGCAGGTCTGTTATCCCTGCCATTGGAGCTAAAAGTATATTATTTCTCAACTCTACATTTCCTATTTTTATTTTCTTTAAATACATTTAATTGGTCCTTTCTGAAAATATATAATTAAAGATGTACAATAAATATTTTTATTTTAATCTATGAAAATAGCTTTTTGTCTTCTGCCAGAAATATTTAATAATAGCCCAATCATTATAAAATTACTTAATAATGAGCTTCCTCCATAGCTTACAAAAGGTAAAGGAATTCCTGTTATAGGCAAAAGTCCCATTGTCATTCCTATATTTTCTATCATATGAAAGAAAAATACTCCTGATATTCCTATAGCAATATATGATCCTAAATCATCTTTAGCTGTTTTTGCTACAAATATAGCTTTTGTAATCAATATTACATATAATATTATAATCATAGCTGCAATTATGAAGCCCATTTCTTCTGCAATTAAAGAAAATATAAAGTCTGTAGTTTTTGGATATAAAAATCCTAATTGAGTTTGATTTCCTTTAAATAATCCCATTCCAAATAGTTGTCCTGCTCCTATCGCTAGTTTTGATTGAATAATATTATAACCTGCTCCTCTTGGATCTAATTCCGGATTTAAATATACATCAATTCTTGTTTTAGCATGTTCTGGAAGTATGAAAAAATATAAAAGTGGAATTGCTATAATCACTAAAATTAAAGATATTATTATATATCTTTTTTTAATTCCTGCTGTGAACAACATAAATATTAGTGCCATAACAAAGGCTAAAGCTGTTCCATAGTCTGGTTGTTTTATTATTAATATAACTGGTACTGCAAAGACTGTTAAAATTAAAAATAATTTACTTATTTTACTAATTTCATCTTTCCCATTTTTTTGTATTTTTGACATTAATAATGCTAAAATTAATATACATATAATCTTAGCAAATTCTGCAGGTTGAATTGAAAATGAACCCACTCCAAACCAACTAGTAGCTCCATTAATTGGCTCGGTAAATAATACTGCAAATAAAAGAATAAGTATTATTCCATATAATATTGGTGATATTTTAGCTATAATATTATAATCTATGAATATTATGATTATTAAAATTGGAAAACTTATTACTACCCAAATAATTTGTTTCTTCAGTTCATCATAATTTGAATTTTGAGTTGCAGATGTAAGAGCGACAAGTCCTATTGCTACTAATACAATAGTACAAATAAGTATTCCCCATTCTATATTTTTAAGAATTTTTCTTTTCATTATCAACCTCTTCTAAATTTTCATTTTCTTGAGAATCGGCCTGTTTTTCCAAATTTTGATCTTCATTTTTTAAATTAGTATTTCCATAATTTTCGTTTTCTTTTAACTCCTCATCACTATTTTTACTAATTAGATTTTCTTCTTCTTTATCACTTTCACTTTGAACAGTGTTTTCTTCTTCTTTATTTTCTTCTTGTATTTTAACTTTTCCTTCTAATTTTCTTGCTTCATTTTTTATTGTTATAATTGGTATATTTGCATATAGAGCAGGTGCTCCAACAGAGCCATCTTCTCCTTCTTTATTGGTTAATCTTACATCTATTGCTTTTTCATCTATATCTATATATTTTTTTATAACTTCTATAATTTCTTGTTTCATCATTTCTAAAAAGTCTGCTGAAATATTTGCTCTATCTTGTGCTAAAACTAGATGAAGCCT
>CALXYR010000015.1 GCA_944393025.1 uncultured Clostridia bacterium
TGAGTAACATTTATATTTATTGTATTTTCTGTTTTATTATAAACTTCATTTATGATTTTTTCTTGATCTAAAGTTTCTACATTATTTGGAAGTTTATCACTATTTATATAAATTGAATTTGGTATTAACATAAAATATGTTGGTACATTTATTTTCTCCATTTTGGCAGAAAAATCTGAAATAGTGTGTATATTTTTATTTACATTCTTTTGTTCATTTTCATTAAAATTAACTTTCTCAAATAAATAACCATCTTCTCCTATATATACTCCATTATTTTCTTTTTTTCCCATGATTTGAACTTCCCACCATGAGTTAAGTTTTAAATAAAAATTTCTAAAAGCGAAATGGTCATTTATATAATCATTTACTCCATTTAAATAATTTCCATTTACAAAACTTTCAAATGAAAATCTAGGAATAGTAGCAAGCATTCTATTTTCTTCTTCTGAAAAAACTGGTTTTGCCCATACAAAATTTATAATTACAATTATTACCCATACCATCATAAATATAGTAAAAAATATTTTGTTTTTCATATTTAATTTCATTCCTTCCCTATTGATTAAATTTCAAATGAAATTTGACATGCCAAAATTGTAATTCTTTTTGCAGCATTTTTCCTAAAATCTAAAGTATAAAAATGGATTAAAGCTATTATTTACTAAGCTTGCTGTAGATACTATAACTATAAAAACACATGCAATACTACCTAATAATCCAACTATAATCTCTTTTTTCTTACTTTTTGTATTATCTAGCAACTTCTCTTTTACTTTCTTTAATGGAATACTACAAATAATTCCTATAATAATTATCACTATATAATTATTTAAGTAATACATTGCTTCCGGATTTACAAAATTTATACCATTTAAATTAAACATTGAACTTAAATATATTCCTATCTTTTGTAAATCTTCAAATGCGAATATTACCCAGCTTATTAATACAAGCAATATTGTATATAAATGTCCAAATATTTTTGGTATTTTTTCTAATACTTTTAGCATAAATAATTTTTCTATAATTAGTATTATTCCAAAGTAAACTCCCCATAAAACAAAATTCCAAGATGCTCCATGCCATGCTCCGTGTTAAAGCCCATACAATTAAAATATTTCTAATTTGTTTTGGTAGTCCTTTTCTATTTCCTCCAAGTGGTATATAAATATAATCTCTAAACCAACTACTTAAAGTCATGTGCCATCTTCGCCAAAATTCTGTTATACTTTTACTAATATATGGGTAATTGAAGTTTTCATCAAAATCCATACCAAATATCTTTGCGAGTCCAATTGCCATATCTGAATATCCACTAAAATCAAAGTATATTTGAAGTGCAAATGATATTATTCCAATCCAAGATAAAAGTACCGTCATTTCTCCATAACTTCCAGTTTCTATTATATTCCACATGGCTCCAACATTATTGGCTATTAAAACTTTTTTTCCAAGTCCTATAATAAATCTTCTCATTCCTAAGGAAAAATTATCCAAACTTATTTTTTTATCTACAAGTTCTTCATCAACTGTTTCATACCTTACTATTGGTCCTGCAATTATTTGTGGGAATAATGTTGTATATGTTAAATAATTATAAAAACTTTTTTCGCATACAACAGTTCCTCTATATACATCAATTATGTATGATAGTGATTGAAATGTATTAAAAGATACTCCTATAGGTAATGGAATATTTAAGAGTGGAATATTTAAACCTGTTACTCCATTTATACTCGAAATTATAAAATCTGCATATTTAAAGAAAAATAGAATTAATAAATTTACTCCTATATCAATCCATAAATAAATTTTCTTTTTTCTTTTATCTTCCCAATGTTTGTTTATTTTATTTCCACACCAAAAATCCATTACTGCCAATATAAGCATTATTGGAATATATCTTATTTCTCCCCAGGCAAAAAATATAAAACTAGATATTATCATTACTAAATTTTTAAACTTTTTTGGTACTACAAAATATATTAATAACATTATTGGTAAAAAAATATATAAAAATACTACACTGCTAAATACCATTTTTTTCTCCTTAGATTGTCATATTGTTTGGAATCTCAAAATTTTGTATTCCCATATATCCAGGTGCTATTTCATATTTTTGAAATACTATTTCAACTTTTTTCTCACTATTTATATAAAAATTTTGATATTCATTTTCTATTCCTGAAAAACCACCTTCAGATTCTTTAAAATATATATTATTTTCATCCGCTTTAGTTCTTTCTTTAATTTGTTTTTTTACTTCCTCATTTACAATATTTTTATAATCTTCTCCTAATACATCTTTTAAATTTAATTCTTTTCCATTTTGTATATCTATGTTATAAAAATATTGTTCTTCATATGCTGAAGCTAGACTTTCACTCTTAGTTATAACAAATGAAATAATTTCTTCATCTTGATATGTTATTTCATAATCAATATTTATTTGAATAGGTCTTAAGTCCTCTTTTTTTCCGCCTGTGTCAAGTACAGCTTTTTGATATTCTTTTGCTCTTTCTTTTGCTTCATTTATTATATCATCTATTTTTGTAGAAATTTCATAATTTATTCTATCTTCTAAATCTACATTTCCAGTATTTGTTATTGCTGGCACTTTTGCTTCTATTAAGTCTAATTCCGTATCTTCTTTATATTCTCTTACTGTAAATACTTTAGCCAAACCACTTATTACAGGAATACTTTCCATAGATTTTGCAAAACTTTCATTTGTATTTAAAAGTATAATAAACAGAGTAAATGCTGTTACTAGAGAAGATATAGCTATTTTTGAATATTCTTCAAATTTCTTTCTTTTCATAATAGTTTCCTTATGTATAGCTCTATTTACAGCATAATCTAATTCTTCAGGAATTTTTATTGAATTATATGCTTCTTTGAACTTTTTGAGTATACTCATAATTATTTTTTTCTCCTCTCATATTTTTTTTAATTATTTCTATGCCTTTATACAGCCTTGATTTTACCGTACTTATATTTGTTTTAGTTATAACTGCAATCTCTTCAATTTTAAGATTTTCAAAAAACCTTAAAATTATAACCGTTTTTAATTTATCATTCAATTTATCTATACTATTATATATATCTATATTTTGTACTACTATCTCTTCATTGCTGTTTAGATAATTTTCATTATCACTAAGCTCATATTCCATATATTTTTTGTTTTTCTTTATTGTTTTTAAGGCTTCATTTATAAGAATTCTGTAAAACCAAGTTTTTACGAATTCTTCATTTTTTAATTTATTTATATTTTCTAATGCTTTTGTTATAGATTCTTGTACTATATCCAAAGCTAAATCTTGATTTTTCACATATGTGTAAGCAATTTTATATAATTTGTTTTGATTGCATTTTATATAATCTATTAAATTTTCTTGAGCTATATTAGACATATTTTAAAGTATTCCTTTCCAGTAAGCAAAATATGATAATTTATATATGTGTTATTAGTTTTTATTTTTTAAATAATTATTTATTATAGTATTTACCTTATTTGTATCATTAGATATGCATAATATTACATAATTTCCTTTTATAGATAATATATTATTGTCTATTTTATATACCTCTTTAGGTAAATAACTTTCAAATACTTCTTTTCTTTCAGTCAATCTAACATTTATTTTTTCTTTAATATTATTTAACTTACTTTTATCATTTGCTTCTAAAACCAGTATCTCTTCACTTGTTGCTCCGCTTCCTTGATATGATATTAACTGTTTTATTTCTTCATTTGTAAATCCATAATTGTTCATTACCATTTCTGAATCAACCTTTATTAATTCATCTTCAAAACTTTCAGACTTAAAAATTTCTTCTGATAATTCTTCTATATTAATTTGTATATTTTCATTTTTCATGTTTAAAAAAATTATAATTCCTATTATTATTAAAATTATAATTAAACTTATACATATTAAAACTTTCTTTTTCATTTATACCACCCTTTTTTATATTATGAATTATTTTTTAAATAATCTAACCATTTTTTGCAATAATCTATATCTATATGAATACCATCTGTACTTGCTTCTTCTGGTAAAAAACCTTTTTCATCAACTAATGCAGATTTTACATCTAAATATTTTACATTTTTTTCAGAAGATAACTCTTGTATTAATTTATTAAATTCATCTACATTTTTATTATTAAAAATTTTATCTGACTTATCTTTACTTTCTGTTACAGGTATTATTGATTGCAAATAAATTGTACAATTTGGTTTTATTTTTCGTATTTCATCAATTAATTCACCATATTTTAGTTTAAATACCTGTGGATATGACCATCCTAATTCATTTAATCCAAGCATAATATATACTTTTTGAATGTCTTTATTTTTCATATCTTCAAGTATAGTTATTTTATTTCCATCATTTGTTTTTATAAATTCTTTACTTATTGCTGTATCAACCATTAAGCCGATATATGAGTAATCTTGAACTTTTTTTAATCCATTATACATAATAAAACCTTGTGTTCTAGAATCACCAATAAAAGCAACTGTACTATCAAAATTAACTTTCTTTTCTTTTTGTTGTTCATTTTGATTAGTTTCATCTATTTGTGTATTTTCCTCATTTGCTTCCTCTTCTATTACATTAGTTGTAGTATTAGTATTAATAATAGGCATATTATTTTTATTATCTATTTTATTTGAATCTAAATATAGTTCCTTAGTTACTTCATTTTCTAAATAAATATTATTATCTTGTTTATTATTTTTTATTGCTCCTGCTATAACTATTAAAAGTAATAATGGAATAATAGTTACAACTACCCTATCTTTTCTTAGTTTCTTTTTTTGCTTCATATCATTTTAACCCTTTCGAAAATTACTTTTTATATACTATATTAGATATCAAACTTGTTAAAAAAGTTTATTTAAATTTTATATTTTTTTAAAATTTTAGAAGAAACAAAAATTTATATAAATTCTTTATCTAAATTTTTCTCTTTTAATTTTTTATTAGTATTCTCTTTTATAATTGCATAAATTATTGAAACAATTGGCAATCCTATTATCATTCCCATTATTCCAAATAGGCTACCACCAATTGTAATTGCAACTAATACCCATATACTTGGTATTCCCATATTTTTTCCTACGACATGTGGGTATATTAAATTTCCTTCAACTTGTTGAAGTATAATTATAAATATAATAAATATTAATGCTTTAATAGGGTCAATAACAACTATAAGTATTGCACCTATAAATCCTCCTATAAAAGCTCCTACTATTGGTATAAATGCTGTTAATGCTGTTAATGCTCCTATAGGTCCTGCATATGGTATTTTTAATATTAACATTCCTATTGCGCAAAGTGAACCTAATATAACTGCTTCTTTTGCTTGACCTGTTAAAAAGTTTCTAAATGAATCTCTTGCAAGTCTAGCAACCTTTATAATATAATCTGATTTTTCTTTATTTATTCTAGCATATATAAATTCTTTTGTTTGTCTTTTTAATCCTTCTTTATTCGCTAATATATATATTGCAAAAATTATAGCAATAAAGAAATTAATAATATTAGAAAGTAAACTTGTAATTTGACTTATTGTTATATCAAGAACACTTTTTGATATATTTACTATTCCATTTCTTAATTGTTCAGTATCTATATTAATACCTTGAATTAAATTATTAGCTTCTGGAAATTTTTCAGTAAGTTCTATAGCTAGTAGTTTTAAGTTTTCCAAATAGTTTGGTATGTTACTTAATAAGTTTTTTACAACTTCCACAAACTGAGGTATTATAAGTAATAAAATCACAGTTATAATTGTTATTATTGTTATTATTGATAAAATTATTGAAAGACTTCTATCAAACTTATTTATTTTATATTTATTATTCCTTAATTTAGTTTTTTTATTGTTTTTTTGCCCAATAACAAATAATTTATTTTCATAAATTGTCATAAAAATATTTAATATAAATGCTATTGCTAGCCCCCATGTAAATGGTGAAATTATATTTAGCAAGTAAATTGTTGCATTCCATATTACTTGTACATTTAATAAGCATACAAACAATATTATAGCTATAACAACTATTTTCAAAATTTGTCTTGTATTTTCTTTATCTAATCTCATACAAACCTCCAATACTTTTCTTATTACATAAACATATTATCAGACTTTATAATTTTTTGCAATATATTATTTAAAGTTGATTTTATAATATAACTAAAAACATTGACTGTTCAGTTTAACATATATATTTTATATTGAAGAATTTATTTGTTTTTATTAATTTTTTTGTACTTGTTGTCGAAACCACTTATCATAAAATAAAAATTTCATTTTTATTTTATGGAAAGAAGGTTTCTTCAATCGCACTCACATTAGAAATGTTCGTTTGGTCGCTACGCGTACTGCAAAAATGTAATAAAAACAAATAAATTCTTCAATAGATATTCCAAACTTTTAATATACTGAACAATAACTAAAAAAACCAGTTCCTATTAGAAACTGGTAAATCTAAAATATTCTTCAAATTCTTCTTTGCACAATGGTTTTGAATAATAATACCCTTGTATTATGTCACATTTTCTTTCTAAAAGATAATCTCTTTGTTCTTTTGTTTCTACTCCTTCAGCTATTATCTTTAATTCTAACTCTTTTGCTATATTTAAAATATAATCTACAACATTTTTTTTGTTTTTTCCTATTAAATCTATAAAGCTCTTATCTATTTTTAATATATCTATTGGCATAGATTGCAACATACTTAATGATGAATAACCTGTTCCAAAATCATCTATAGAAATCAAAAATCCTAGTTTTTTTATTTCTTTCATCATTTCTATAATGTTTATTCCACTATCTATAGTAGCACTTTCTGTTATTTCTAAATCTATGTTTTTAGGATTTATTCCATATTTTTTAGTTATTTCTACATATTTTTCTAAAAAATTTGGTTCTGTAAAATGTTGTCTTGAAACATTTATAGATATTATAAATTCTTTATTATATTCTTCTTTCCATTTCTTCATATCTTGGCAAACTTGCTCAAAGATATATAAATCTAATTTTAATATAAATTTATTCTTTTCAAATATTGGTATAAATTCATTTGGCAAAATATTTTTTCCATTATGTTTCCATCTAACTAAAGCTTCTGCTCCATATAATATATTTTTTTGTATGTTAATTTTAGGTTGATAATAGATAGCAAATTCTTTTTCTTTTAATGCTTCATTCATACTTTGTTCTATTTCATTTTCTATTTCTAACTCTTTTTCTATTTTTTCATCATATATATAATATTTATTATATACATTTCCTTTAGACTCATTGTGTGCAATTATTGCTTTATCCATTATATCTGTTATACTTTTATCTTTATTTACTTTATATATTCCCATATTTACTGATAACTTATAGTCAACATTTTTTATTTGCATATTTTCTATTTTTTCTATAATTTCTTCTAATTGTTTGTGTAAATCATTATTACAATTAAAGAGAACTGAGAAATAGTCATTTGAATATCTACTAATAATACTACTTTTTTCTAAGTTTTCTTCTAATATTTCTCCTATTTTATATAATATTTCATCTCCTATTTTATAACCATACAATTTATTTATCATTTTAAATTTATTTATATCTAAAATTGCAATATATAAATTTGAGGTTTTAAAATTTTCTAATAATTCTTGTCCTTTTTTTCTGAAATAATATATGTTTCCCTTTTTAGTTATTGGATCTATATATGCATATTCATAAAGCTTTAACTGTTTTTTATAATTACTAATTATTATATATATACATATAGATATAATAACTAATATAACTAAAATTGATAAAATAAAAGTTGTAAGAAGTGCTTGATTGCTTTCCTTTGCTATTTCTCTTGATGGAATAAATGTTGCTAATAGCCAATTGTTTTCTCCTATATTTTCATATACCATATAATATTTTCCATATATTGTTTCAATTATTTCTTCTCCTGATTTATTATTCTTTATATTATTATTTAAGTTATCTTTATAAGTTTCAAATTCTTTTTTATATTTATTTGTTGAAATTTTATAAATATCTTCTAACATATTACTTGTTTTTTTATCTGTATTTGAACTAGTAATTATATTAGAATTATTATTAATAATGTAGCTAAAACCTTTTCCTTCAAATATTTTATTTGAAAATATGTCTTTATATGATTCTATAGTAACAATTAACAAAATGGCTATATTATTATCATTAACATTTATTTTTTTCGAATATATATTTATTTCATCTCCATCAATTTTACTTATTCTATTTTCAAATACATTTATTTGATTATTTGAAAAGAAATTTTCTTTTTCATCTAAATAATTTACTTCAAATCCATCATTTGTTATTGTTTTACCATTTTCGTACATAATTGCCATTCTTATAAATTTACTTTTTATATAACTTTTATCATATATGTCAAAAATCTTTTCTTCATCAATTACATTATCTGTAACAATTTGATTTGCTACAGAATTTAATATATCTTTTTGTTCTGTAATCTTTGTCTTTAAATTGTTAGCATCATTTTCTACAATTGTTTTTATTGTATTATTTGCATTATTTTCTATTTTTTTTAACATATATGTCATATACATTATTACTACAAATACTAAAATTGCAAATATACATAAAATAATTAAAATTTGTTTTTTGTTTTTTAATATTCCCATTTTTATTCTTCTTTCATAATTAATTTTTATTTATATAGTATTTTTAAGTTAAACTTTTACAAAGTAAGTTTTTTCTTATTATACACTATTTTATTTTTATAATGTATATATCTTTGCGTAATTTAAAGAAAAAACCGCTATAAGATAAATTCTTATAACGGTTTTGCTTTTATTTAGCATAATCTATGACTCTTGTTTCTCTTACTAAATTTACTTTTATTTGTCCTGGATATTCCATTTCATCTTCTACTTTTTTTGCTACATCTCTTGCCATAATTATCATTTGGTCATCTGATATTTTTTCTGGTTTTACTATAATTCTTATTTCTCTACCAGCTTGTATTGCAAAAGATTTTTCTACTCCTTCAAATGAATCTGCTATATTTTCTAATGCTTCTAATCTCTTTATATATGTTTCAAGTGTTTCTCTTCTTGCACCTGGCCTTGAAGCTGAAATTGCATCTGCTGCTTGTACTAATGCTGCTTCTATTGTTTGTGGTTCAACATCGCCATGATGCGCTTCTACTGCATTTATTACTTTATCATTTTCTTTATATTTTTTTAGAATTTCTACACCAATTTCAACATGTGTACCTTCCATATCATGATCTAGTGCTTTTCCTATATCATGTAATAGTCCTGCTCTTCTTGCAATCTTTGGATCTAATCCTAATTCTTCTGCCATAATTCTTGCTAAATTAGATACTTCTATAGAGTGATTTAATACATTTTGTCCATAGCTTGTCCTGTATTTTAGTTTTCCTATTAATTTAACTAAGTCAGGATGTAGACCTACAACTCCTGTTTCTAAAACTGCTCTTTCTCCTTCTTCTTTAATTGTATTTTCAACTTCTTCCTTTGCTTTTTCTACCATCTCTTCAATTTTTGATGGATGAATTCTTCCATCTTCAATTAATTTTTCAAGAGCTATTTTGGCTACTTCTCTTCTTAAAGGATCAAAACCTGAAATTACAACAGCTTCTGGTGTATCATCAATTATTAAATCAATACCTGTTAAAGTTTCTAATGCTTTTATATTTCTACCTTCTCTACCAATTATTCTTCCCTTCATATCATCATTTGGAAGTGATACAATTGATACAGTTGTTTCAGATGTATGATCTGCTGCACATTTTTGTATTGCATAACCTATAATTTCTTTAGCATTTTTAGTTGCTTCTTCTTTTGCTTTATTTTCAACTTCCTTAATTAATGCTGCTTTTTCTGAAGTTAATGTTTTTTCTATCTCTGAAAGTAACCTTTTTTTAGCTTCTTCTGAAGATAATCCAGAAATTCTTTGTAATTCATTCATTTGCTTATTAGTTATTTCTGTAATTTCTTGTTTTTTTGTTTCCAATTCTTCTTCTTTTTGAGCTAATTCTTTTTCTTTCCTTTCCATAGAGTCTAATTTTCTTTCTAAATTTTCCTCTTTTTGTATTAATCTTTTTTCTTGTTGCTGTACTTCGCCTCTTCTTTCTCTAATCTCATCATCTAAATCTTTTCTTGCACTTAAAATTTCTTCTTTTGCTTTAAAAATTTCTTCTTTTTTGTTATTTTCTGCTTCAATTTTAGCTTTTTGGATTATTTGATTTGCTTCACTTTCTGCACTTTTTAATTTAGATTCAGCAATTTTTTTTCTTATTATAACTCCAATAAAAGTAAAAACAACTGCTGTGATTAGAAATACGGCAATATTTATTATTATGCCCTCCATAATAATTACACCTCTTTCTATTAAATTTTCAATGTACAATAAATATATCTAATTTTTAAAATATATTTTCATCCACATATATATTTTATATTTATTAGCCATTTATGTCAAGTGTTTTTTTTAAATCTATAACATAAAGTTACTGTATAATATTTTCAAATTATAAATATTATAGAAAGGTAAATATTTAATGAAATTATAGAATAAAAACAAAACAACTATAATTAGTTGTTTTGCTTATATTCTTACAATAAATTTATTTTTCTTTAAGCTCTTGGGTGTGTTCTTTTATATATATCTCTTATTCCTGCATCTTGGAATTGTGTATATACTTGTGTTGAAGAAATATCTGAATGTCCAAGCATTGTTTGTATAGCTTTTAAGTCTGCTCCATTTTGTAATAAATGTGTTGCAAATGAATGTCTTAATATATGTGGTGTTATATCTTTTGTTATATGTGCTTGTTCTTTGTAAAATTTAACTATTTTCCAAAATCCTTGTCTTGTTAGTCTTTGACCATTAACATTAACAAAAAGTGATTTTTCATCTTCATTTTTTATCATTATAGGTCTAGCATTTCTTATATATTCTTTTAGTGCTGCTAACGATATAGAACCTAAAGGAATATTTCTTTGTTTAATAGCTGATTTGCATGAAATAAATCCTTCTTCTAAATTTACATCCTCTATATTTAATGAAATCATTTCTGTTACTCTCATTCCCGTTGCATAAGCCACTTCTAGCATAGCTTTATCTCTTGTGCCTTTTAAATCAACATTTTTAGGTTGGCTTAATAATGTTTCTATTTCATCTGCTGTTAATACACTAGGTACTCTTTTTTCTATTTTAGGTGATTGAATATTTTCTGTTGGGTCATATTTCATTTTCTTTATTCTAATTAGATATTGATAAAAAGACCTAATTGAAGCTAAATTTCTTGATATTGTTGATGTTTTTTTATTTAAATCTTGTAAATGCTTTAAATATTCTTGTATTTTTTTATTATCTACTTTAGTGTAATTTATACGATTTTGACTTAAGTAATTTTCATATTGATAAATATCTCTACTATATGATTGTAGTGTGTTATTTGATACTTTTTTTTCATTTTGTAAAAAATCCAAAAATTGTTTAATTTGTTTTTCCATCTTTGTCATTACCCCTTTTTATTAATATCTAATTTGTATAATTTACATAAACATTGTATATGTTATATCATAAATATTTGTAAAATGCAAACAAATTTTGTACATTTTTTATTTTTTTTATTGTATAGTAAAATCAAAAGACATTTATTACTAACATAAGAAGATTTGTAGATATATAAGTTTCAATAAGTGCTTCTAAAATTAAAAATATACTTAATATAAAAGATACTAATGTATGCTTCACAATTTCTATTTTTATGTTTTCTTTTCTTTTGTCTTTCATTATTGATTTATATAATTTTATACAGCTAATAGTCATGCATATTATAACTGGTATAAAAATTATATTTTGTAAAAGCATTGTAGTAATTATAAACAATAGTCCTTTTTGTACTCCTAATACTGCAATAATTGCTGATAATGTATACCCTATGCAAAATCCCCTAAAAATTACAATTCCTAAAACTATTGGTATTCCTATTACAGTAGATCCTATAAGCCACATAGTAATACTTAAAATTATATTATTAGTTAGTGTCTTTTTTAAAAGATTTACCGTATTTATATTATAATTTTGTTTTAATGAGTTTATAAAATTTGTTATATAATCTTTAATTTCTATATATTGTTCTTCTGTTATATTATTAGTAAAAACTACACCTAAAATAATTCCTATTATAAATATAATTATTACAAATAAATATATTTTTATATTATCATATATATGATTTAATATTAGTTCTTTAATGTTATTTCTTTTTCTTTTATGTATTTCTCTCATTTACCTTCTCCTAAACATTATTTTTATACATAATATCTATTCAATAACATTAAATTTAGAACTAATTTTAATTTGAAGTTTATATAATTTATCGAATTATCCTGCCATTATTTTGCCATAAACTCCTCCTCCACCTGCTTGTATTTTTATATCTCCAGTTCTAGCACAAATTATATTTTTTGCAATTTTTTCTCCAACTACTCCTTCTATATCATCTTCTGATAATTTATGAAGTATATTCATTTCTGTTTCAAAAGTATCAAGTAATTTATCTATTGTTTTTCCTCCTATACCTGGCATAAAAGTAAGTGGTATTTGATATATATATGGTGGTCTAAAGTCTGGGCTTTTTGTATTTTCTTTATCTTTAATTACTTCTATTCTATCAAAAACTCCCATTGTAATTTTGCTACTATCACAATCTGGACAAATTGTTACTGGTGCTTTTCCTTCAATTGGTTTCCCACACTTTTCGCAAAATGTTCTATGGTATTTTCCAAGTTTTGGATCTAATCCATAATTTGCAAGAATCTTTCTTCCATTTTCATTTTTTAATGCTTGTACAACTTCTTTAAAACTTATTCCATCTAATAACATTTTGTTATATTCTCTTGCTATTTTGGGAAGAGAATGGGCATCAGAATTAGTTAAAAATGTTCTTGTTTCTAATTCAGATATTTCATCTGCTAAATATGTATCACTACTTAACCCTAATTCTATTGCAAATATTTTATTAAATTTTTCTTTAAATATTTTACTTAATCTATCTGTACAATTTCCATAAAAACTTTTATGTGGTGTAAATGCATGTGCTGGAATTAATATTCCATTATATTTTTCCACTATATCAACTAATTCATAAGCAGATATATTTGCTCTTTGTGAACTAAGTGTAATATTATGTATATGATTTTGCATTTCATTTGAGAAAGCTTTTATGTCTTTTAAACTTGGAAAATAGCATAAATTATGTGCACTTCCAGTTTTTCCTTCATCATTTACTTCTGAAGTTTCTATTTCACTTCCTAAAATTATACATACTTTATCTTTATATATAATTCCACCATCTTCTATTTCATAAGCTTCTCCTGTTTTCAAAAATTTTTCTATATCTTCTATAACATAAGGTGAAGCACAATCTATTATTCCTACTACATTTATTCCTTTTCTGTCTGCACATTCTTTTGCTATATTTGCAAAATTAAGTGATTTAGCAGCAGTTATTTTAATTGGTTTTCCATTTTCACTTCTTCCTATATGTACATGTAAATCTGCAAATATTTCGTTCATCTAAAATTCCTCTTTTCTTTATTTTTTATATAAAATCTAAAACAAAAGATTGGCATACTGGTTATATACCATTTCCAATCTTTTGTTAAAATTAAAATATTTATCTTTCCATATCTTCTCTTATTTGACCTGCTAAATTATCTAATTTTTGAGCTTCTGGCTCTTTTGATTCTAAATTTTTCTTTTCTTGTTCTAGCCTTCTTCTTTCAATTTGACCCTGTAAATAACTAGCTGTTTTTATTGCTTGAATTGTATCATTTAATCCTAATTCATTAAAACTTCTTGAAGATGCAGATATAGAACCTTCTAAATTACTCATATTTTTACTTCCTCCATTCTAACTACAAAGTTTTTAAATTCTTCTAAATATCTATTATCTTTGTCTTTTAAATTTCTATATTCAAGAAGTACTAATGCTTCATCTGGTTTAAAAGCTATTCTTTCTGGTCTATCTAATAGCATTCCTCCAAATTGATCTGTGAGCTCTAAAATATCACTTTCTTTTTCTCTAGGTTCTAATCCACTATATCTGTTAACACCTTCACATATTCTACAAAATTTTTCACTAAATCCTAATTGTGATAGAAAATTGGCTCCTTCTTTAGCAAATGAGTGTATTTTAGATATATCTTTTGCAGTTAATTCTTTTTTACAACTCCAAAGTAAACTTGCTGTAATAACCTCATTTTTGTCAATTTCTAAGTCTACTCTATCTATAAATAATTTTGTAAGTAGAGTCTTAAATATAACTGAATTATCATAAAATATTCCAGTTCTCTTTTGTAAATAATATACAATTTCCATCTTTTTTATCCAATCTTTTTCAGATAAAATATAGTCTGCAAAAGTTTCTGTTTCCATACTTCTTCCCCCTTTTACTAAAGGTTTATACTTCTGTTTCTCAATTTTCTACACTTATTATATGATAAGTTATTTTCTTTTTCAATAATGTTACACAAATGTAATACTATTGTAATATTAATGTAATATTAATATTTTTAAACTTCTCCATAAAGTTTTAAATACATTTGATAATCTCTTAGTATTTTTCTTACATAATTTTCAGTTTCTTTGAAAGGTATATTCTCTATGTCTGATCCATCCTTTTTTATTATTCCATCCTTTATCCACTGTTGTACATTTCCAAGTCCTGCATTATATGCAATAATTGCTAAATTTATATTTCCATTATATAATCCTAATAAATATGCAAAATATGAAGTTCCTAGTTTAATATTGGTTTCTGGATTATATAAATCATTTTCTTCTGCATTTTCACTATTTATAACATTTGACCTTTCTACTGCTGTTTCTTCCATTAATTGCATAAGTCCTTTTGCATTTGCTGTTGATTTTGCACTCGGATTGAAATTACTTTCTGCTTTTATAATTGCATAAATTAAATATTTATCTAAACCATTTTCTTTAGAATATTTTTCTACATATTCTGAATATTCCATTGGATATATTTTTTTTAAAATTTTATCTTGTATTCTTATAACTTTAAAACATACAAAATATGCTCCTAGTAATGTAATTAAAATTAGTAAAGTTATAATAAATTTTTTTCTCATTAGTAGCTCCTTTTTGTTTTATTTAGCATCATACCAGTTTTCCGCTTCAGATACTTCTACTTTTAATGGTACTTTTAATTTCATTGCATTTTCCATTTCTTCTTTTAATATAGTTTTAACTATTTCCTTTTCTTCTATTTTAGTTTCTATTATAAGTTCATCATGTACTTGAAGTATTATTTGTGCATCTAGTTTTTCTTTTTTTAATCTATTATATACATTAATCATAGCAATTTTCATTATATCTGCTGCTGTACCTTGAATTGGAGTATTCATTGCTGCTCTTGCTCCAAATTGTCTTACCATATAATTATTAGAATTAAGTTCTGGTATATATCTTCTTCTATGGAATAATGTTTCTACATACCCTTTTTCCTTAGCATCTTCAACTATTTCTTCCATAAATTTTTTTATTCCACTATATTTTTCTAAATACTGTTCAATATATTTTTTTGCTTGTTTTTTACTTATATTTAACTGTTCAGATAATCCAAAATCACTTATTCCATATACTATTCCAAAATTAACTGCTTTTGCAGATGATCTTTGTTCTTTTGTTACTTCTTCTATTGGAATTTCGAACACTTTTGATGCTGCTTGTTTATGGATGTCTTCATCATTTTTAAAAGCTTTTACCATATTTCTATCATTTGAAATATGGGCTAATACTCTTAATTCTATTTGTGAATAATCTGCATCTATAAAAATATTGTCTTTTTCTGGTTTAAATGATTTTCTTAATAATTTTCCTAATTCATATCTTGTAGGTATATTTTGTAAATTTGGTTCTGTACTACTTATTCTTCCTGTAGCAGTAATTGTTTGATGAAAATATGAATGAATTCTATTAGTTTTTTCATTAATATATGGTATTAGTCCTTCTACATATGTAGAATTTAATTTCATTAAGCTTCTATATTCTAAAATCTTTTCAATAACAGGATGTTCTGGTTTTAACTTTTCTAAAATATCTACATCTGTTGAATAACCATTTTTAGTTTTTTTATACACAGGTAATTTTAATTTTTCAAAAAGAATTATTCCAAGTTGTTGAGTTGAATTTACATTAAATTCTTCTCCACATAACTCATATATCTCTTGTTTTAATTCTTCTAATTGTTCTTTTAGTTTTTTTCCAAATTCTTCTAATTCCTTTTTATCTACATGTATTCCATTTATTTGCATTTCTCCTAATATTTTTACAAGTGGCATTTCTATATCATTAAACAAATTATCAGAATTAATTTTACATAATTCTTCTAATGTTTTTTCACATATTTTTTTAATTAAATAAGCTTTTAAGCCATATATATTTTTACTATCATTATCTTCTTCTTCATTTTGAAATAAATTTAATTGTTTGTCTACTTTTTTATCATCATTATATTTGCTCAAATATTCGTTTAAATCAATATTTAAATATTGATTTGCAATATTTTCTAATGAGAAATTGCTACTTGTAGGGTTTAAATCATAAGCTGAAATTTTTACATCATAATATATATTATTTATTTCAATTCCTAATTCTTTAAGTATTACATAATCTTCAGCTATATTATAGCCAATTTTTTTTATTTCTATATCTTCAAATATATTTTTAAAATATTTAATAAAATCTTCTTCATCTAGTTTTATATAATATGAAATATTATCAATATCGTCATATATACTTATTGCCTTTATTTTCTTTTTTATTATTCTATTATTATCATTAATATCTGTGTTTTCTAAAATATAAATTAATTCTTTATTTTTATTTATATTAGATAAAATTTTTTCTAAATCTTTTTCATATATTTCTTTAATATTTACTAAATCTGATATGTTTTTTTCTTTCTGTTGAACTTGTAAATTAAATCTGTCTATAAATCTATTAAAATTAAGTTCTTTAAATTTTTCAAATACTTTTGCATTATCCCATTCTTTTACTTTTAAATCTTCAATTTTATTATCTATTGGTGCATTTATATTTATTGTTCCAAGTGTTCTAGACAATATTGCTAAATCTTTATTATCTATTAATTTTTGTTTTAATTTTTCTTTTAAGGTATCAGTATTACTTTCTATTTCATTATATATTTTATCAATAGATTTATATGTTTTTATTAGTTCTAATGCTGTTTTTTCACCTATTCCTGGTACTCCTGGAATATTATCTGAAGTATCGCCCATAAGCCCTTTTACATCTATTAATTCCTTTGGGCTTACTCCATATTTTTCTTCTATTTCTTTTTCTCCAAATGTATCTATTTCTGTTTTTCCAACTTTTGTATGAGGAATTCTAACACTTATTTTTTTACTAGTTAATTGAAATGTATCTCTATCTCCAGATACTATAGTAACTTCTAGTCCTTCCTTTTCTCCTCTTTTTGCTAGAGTTCCTAATATATCATCTGCCTCATATCCTTCTTTTTCAATTATAGTAATATTCATAAGTTCTAATATTTCCTTAACTATAGGCATTTGTTCTGCAAGTTCATTTGGCATTCCTTTTCTAGTTGCTTTATAACCCTCATATAATTTATGTCTTTCAGTAGGTGCTTTTAAATCAAAGGCTACAGCCATATATTCTGGATTTAAATCATCGACTACTTTAAAAAGAATTGCCAAAAAACCATATACTGCATTAGTATATTTTCCGTCTGATGTTGTAAGCATTTTATTTCCCATAATTCCATAAAAAGCTCTATTTAATATACTATTTCCATCAATTAAAACTAACCTAGACATTTATATTCTCCTTTTTTATATTTTTATATACAATAAGAAAAGTTATTTTACTTCGTACATATCATTATACATTTTTTTACTTTCTTCATTTAATAATCCTTTTAAGTTTAAAATAATTGCATATATAACATATTCATCAAAAAAATTTATATTTTCTATAGTAGTATCTTTTATATTTGAATAATCTAACATATATTTTTTCAGTCCCTTTAATTTTGCCTTAAGTTCTAAAGCTTTCTTAGTTCTTACCGTTGGATTTATTTTTCCTTCTATTTTTTTATAAGCTGGAATTGCTATAAATGATAAAACATATCCAATTATTATAAAAATAGGATTATATAATATTGAAAAAAATACTGGAATTGTTATAATCATATATATTATTAGCCATACCATAAATAATTCCATTATTTCTACAACATTTATTCTATTTTTGTCAACTATTTCTATATATCCTTGTTTTTTTAAATCTTGTAATAATAACTTAGAATAAACTTTCTTAAAATATTTGTTATTAATTTTCTTATTATTTATTGACTTAATTACATATTTTTCATGTGAACTTAAATTATCGTCTATAATTTCTATGTGGTTATTATTTATTTTAACTCTATTATGCAATTTTAAATTTAAGACAATTGCTACAATTTCATCTTGTATATTTGAATTTCGATTATAACAATATGAAATAATTCCTGGCGAAATATTACTTAAGATTTCTCGATAATATATATATTCTTTATTATAAGCTTTATCCTCGTTTTTCTTGATTATAATTATTTCATAAATTTTTTGAACTATTTTTGAAATAATAATATCTATAATTATAGATATTGACATAGAAAATATAGCAAGTGCAGTTGCCTCATATAAAACGACATTACTCTCTTCAAATATTTTTTTAAAATAATTTGTGTTTCTTAAAATAATATATAGAAATGTAGTAGTTGTTGTAAATATAAGCACCAATATATACATTCCTTTTTTTATTTGTTTGTCTTTTCTCCATATATCTTTTCCAATATATGCTATCAATATAGTAACAACTATAGCCATTATTATTGCAATCATAAATATTTCCTCATTGTTCTTTCTATAACATCTAAATTTTTAATTTAATATATCATATTTTTTTATTATTTTCTATATATTTAGCTTTACTTTTTAATATTTTTTATGCAATATATTTCTTATTTTAGCATTTATAAAATATTAGAGTTTAATTACTGTTAAATATTAAGTTACCAATAATGTAATACTATAAATACTAACAATATTGTTATTAAAATTATTACCATAAAAATTATTGTTTTTTTAACATTTTTTTTATTTTCCATAATAACATCTTCCCCTATAACTAATCAAAATTATATCATTTTATTCTGCTAACCATTTAGCAATATCATAAATTTGTATACCTTCATATAAATACATATCGTGCTTTGTTCTAGCTATTATAATTTTAGGATATGCATCTTTTATTTTTAATAGTGGTCTTACTTCTCTTTCTAAAGTCTTTTCATCATCAATGTTATCTGATACTTGAATATATAGTTTTTCATCTCTTTTCATTGCAACAAAATCAACTTCACAATTGTATAACTCTCCAACATATATTTCATATCCTCTTCTTAATAACTCTATTGCAACAATATTTTCATAATTTCTTCCATAGTTCATATTCCTCATTCCTAATTTTGCATATTTAAAAGTTGGATCAACTAAATAATATTTATCTTGTGATTCTAGATATCTTTTTCCTTGTATATCATATCTTCTAACTTTATAAAATAAAAATGCATTACATAAATATTGAATATAGGAACCTATTGTTTTATGATTTAATGTATCATCAGCTTTTTTTAACGAATTCGTTATATTTCTTATTGATGTTATATTTGATATATTAGCCATCATAAAGTTTGTTAAACTATCTAATAAATCTTCATTTCTTATTTTATATTTTTCATTAATATCACGAACTATTAATGTTTTATATACATCTAGTATATATTTATATTTATCTTTTTCATTTTCATATAAATAAGATCCAGACATACCTCCATTCATCATATACTTTTTAAACGCTTCGTCTAAATCTGTATAATTATAATATTTTATAAATTCTTTGAAAGAAAATGGAAATATTTCTATTTCAAAAGTTCTCCCTGTAAATAATGTTGCTAAATCACTACTTAATAAAAAAGCATTTGAACCTGTTATATAGATATCATACTTTTCAGATGCATGAAAACTATTTATAACTTTTTCAAATCCTTCACACATTTGAACTTCATCTATCAAAACAAAGTTTTTCTTTTCAAATATATATTTGGATTCGACATAATCATTTAGAGCATGATATTCTTTTAAATTCTCATACTTGATTTCATTAAAATTTATATCTATTATATTATAATTTTCTATATGTTTTCTTATATATTCTTTAAATTGAGACAAAAGTTTTGATTTACCACTACGTCTAACTCCAGTTATTATTTTTATATCAGGTGTTCCAATAACACCTATTAATTTATTTAAATAATCTCTTTTTATTATTTTCATAAAATCACCTCTAAAACTATTATAATATTTTTATTTCCCAAAAACAAGTTTTTTTAAAAAATGGGAAATAATATTGTAAGATAAATCATAAATCACAAATCATATTTCATGTTCATAATTATTTTGAACCCATTTAATTTGTTTTTATTTTTAAAATTATATTTCTCATTCTCTATTTAAAATAGACAGATAACTTTAATATTATCTGCCTCACTTATTGTAAGTTGCCATTAAATAATTGAGAAAATAATTAATAAAATTCCCACTACTACAAAAATGCCACCCCATACTCTAAGAACAACTTTCATTTTAGGATTCTTTAATAATTTATCTGGAATTCTAGGGTTTTTAAGCCTCATAAAAAATTGAGGAACTAAAAGCATAAAAATTGCAACTATTGTAATTAAAATTCCTGTAATTAACATACAATACCTCCTACTTATAAATTACTATTTATAACTACATTCTATCTCTTTTTTAGATCTTTTGAATAATATATTAAATCAGTACAAACTAATTCTCCATCTTTAATTTCTTCTTCAGCCATATCTATACAGTAATTCTTTATAGTCTTTTCATATTTATCAAAACCTTGTTTTACATAGAATAGAATATTATATATTTTCCTCATCCCTCTTTATCTGTTTAGCATACCTATCTTCTTCGCGACTTTTTGTATTTAACCTCAAAAATCTGCGTATCCTGTCTATCTACCTTAAAGTGCATAATATAAGTGAGTTTTGAGCTTATTGCAACAAGTCAAAACTTAGTTTTAAGCCTATTTCAAAAGTTTATGTTTTTATTGATATCTATAGGCTTGTTCCTGTTTTGTGGTTATAATATATAACCTCATTAAAACTATTTGAAATTATATCATATTCAGTCAAAATATTCTATATATTCATTTAAAAAAGAGAGAATTAAATTCCCTCTTACGATATAAATTTTTTTCTCTCTTTTATGAGTTTCATTAGATAGTTGTATTCATCTTCATATTTAAACTTTATTCTTATTTTTTGTCTTCATATACATATATATTATCTATTAAGTTATCTATTAGCTCTCTTGATAAGGAATTTACATTTTTGTACTTTTTAAAATGTTCTATCCATTTGTTGTCGCTACTTGCTTGTGTAAAATTCTTTAATTCATCATAATATTTATTAATATTGTTCTCAAATTGCCTTATTTGCTCTCCATATTCTTTAGTGTACTCATTATATTCTTCT
>CALXYR010000016.1 GCA_944393025.1 uncultured Clostridia bacterium
AAAAGGAAAAGAAATATCCAGTAAAAGTAAATATAGATATTGGAAAAGTAACTATTTCTTGTACAAATCAAACAGGTGATGCAAAAGAAGAAATGTATGTTACTACAGAAGGAAAAAATTTAGAAGCAGGATTTAATCCTAAATATTTTCTAGATGCATTAAGAAATATAGATGATCAAGAGGTATATATTGATTTTGGTACAAGTATATCTCCATGTATTATAAGACCTACTCAAGAAGGTGGAGATTATATTTATATGGTTCTTCCAATTAGAATGAAAGAATAAACTAGTTTGAAAAATAATGAATAAAATAAATATTAACAGTTTTACTGAAAATACTTAACAAGTTATCCACAAACATGTGAATAACTTGTGATAAAACAATAAACAACTGTAAATAATCTCAATAAAACAAATATTTTAAATGTGAAGTATTATAATTAATATTTAAAATTACTTAAAGTTGCAAAGGACTAAAAAAATGTACATAGAAAAAATAAAATTAAATAATTTTAGAAATTATGAAAATTTAGAAATTAATTTGAATAAAAATCTAAATATTTTTTATGGAGATAATGCACAAGGAAAAACTAATATTTTAGAAGCAATATTTTTATGCAGCTTAGGAAAATCTTTTAGAACAAATAAAGAAAAGGAAATGATAAGATTTAATAATGAAAAATCTTTAATAGAAGTATTTTATCAAAAAAAAGATAGAGATGGAAAAATTAAAATTGAACTTAGTGAAAAAAAACAAATTAGTTTAAATGGAATAAAAATAAAAAAATTAAGTGAACTATTAGGAAATATCAATACAGTTATTTTTACGCCAGAAGATATAAACATTTTAAAAGATGGACCTCAAAGAAGAAGAAGATTTTTAGATTTAATGATAGGACAATTAAGACCAAATTATGTATATAATTTAAATTCGTATTTAAAAATTATTGAACAGAGAAATAATTATTTAAGACAAATACGAGAAGAACATAAACCAGAGGAAATGCTCGAAATTTGGGATGAAAAATTAGCAGAATACAGTGAGAAAATTTATATTTATAGAAAAGAATTTATAGAAAAAATTATAAATAAAATAAATCAAATTCATAGTAAGATAACAAATGAAAAAGAAATAATAAAAATTGAATATATTTCAAACTGTGAAAAAAAGGAAAATTATTTAAAATTATTAAAAGAAAGAAGAAAATTAGATATTATAAAAGGTTTTACAACAAAGGGTGTACATAGAGATGATTTTATGATATATATTAATGGTAAAGAAGTAAATATTTATGGTTCTCAAGGGCAAAATAGAACAGTTATATTATCTTTAAAACTTGCAGAACTTAATGTTATTTATGATGAAATAGGAGAATACCCAATTTTATTATTAGATGATTTTATGTCTGAGCTAGATGAAAATAGAAGAAAAAATTTTTTAAATAATATTAAAAATGCACAAGTAATATTAACAGGTACAGAAAAAATAGATTTACCAAATTTAGAATATAATTTATTTAATGTAAAAAAAGGAATTATATTTAAAAATTAATGAGGTGTTTATATGTATGTTCATATAGGAAAAGATGTAATAGTAAATTCAAAAAATATTATAGCTATACTAGATATAGAATCATTAGAAAAAAAGAAAAGTTTAAAAGAAGTATTACAAAATTTAAAAATAAGTGATAATATAATAGATGTATCTGAAGAAAATAAAAAATCTTTAATAATATTACAAAAAGATTGTAATATCATTGGGTATATAAGCAATATTTCTTCAAATACCATAGCAAAAAGAGCTAATAAATAAAAAGACAATTAGGGAGGATAATATATAATGGAAAAATTTGAACATGAGTATGGAGCAGAACAAATTCAAGTATTAGAAGGATTAGAAGCAGTTAGAAAAAGACCAGGAATGTATATTGGTAGTGTATCTATAAGAGGATTGCACCATTTAGTTTATGAAATAGTAGATAACTGTGTTGATGAAGCTTTAGCAGGGTACTGTAATGAAATTGATATAAAAATAGAACCTGGAAATATTATATCTGTTCAAGATAATGGTAGAGGAATTCCAGTAGATATTCATCCAAAAACCAAAATATCTGCAGCAGAAACAGTTTATACAAAATTACATGCAGGAGGAAAATTTGGTGGAGATAGTGGTTATAAAGTGTCTGGCGGTCTTCATGGAGTTGGTGCTTCAGTAGTAAATGCATTATCTGAGTGGACAGAAGTTACTATTCAAAGAGACGGTGGAATATATCAAATGAAATTTGAAAAAGGAAAAACTGTTCAGCCATTAACAAGAATAGGTGATTCAGATAAAACAGGAACAAAAGTTAGATTTTTTGCTGATGGTACAATATTTGAAACATTAGAATATGATTATGAAACATTAGAAGAAAGATTTAGAGAGATTGCATTTTTAACAAAGGGCTTAAAAATAAATATTGAAGATTTAAGAGTAGAACCAAGTAAAAAAGCAGAATTTCTTTTTGAGGGAGGACTAAAATCATTTGTTGAATTTTTAAATAAAAATAAAGAAAAATTACATAAAGATCCAATATATATTGAAAAAAATGGAGAAGTACCAATTGAAATAGCAATTCAGTACACCACAGCATATTCAGAAACAATACTTACTTTTGTAAACAATATTAATACAATAGAAGGTGGAACACACCTAGAGGGATTTAAAAGAGCTTTAACTAAAACATTTAATGATTATGCTAAGTCACATAATTTATTAAAAGAGAAAGATGGAAATTTACAAGGTGAAGATATAAGAGAAGGAATAACAGCAGTTGTTTCAGTAAAAGTAAAAGAACCACAATTTGAAGGACAAACTAAAACCAAATTAGGAAATAGTAATGTGACAGGAATTGTAAGTAGTGCAGTAAATGAAGCATTGTCTAATTTCTTAGAAGAAAATCCAACTGTAGCAAAATCTATTCTTGAAAAATGTATTAGTGCTTCTCGTGCTAGAGAAGCAGCTAGAAAAGCTAGAGAACTTGTAAGAAGAAAAACAGCATTGGAAACATCTACTTTACCAGGAAAATTAGCAGACTGTAGTAGTAAAGTAGCATCAGAATGTGAAGTATACATAGTTGAGGGTGATTCTGCTGGAGGAAGTGCAAAGCAGGGAAGAGACAGAAGATTTCAAGCTATTCTTCCTTTATGGGGAAAAATGCTTAATGTAGAAAAATCAAGAGCTGATAAAATATATAATAATGATAAATTACAACCTGTTATATTAGCGGTAGGAGCAGGAATTGGAGCAGATTTTGATATTTCAAAAATAAGATATGGAAAAGTAATAATTATGGCTGATGCCGATGTTGATGGCGCTCATATTAGAACATTACTTTTAACATTTTTCTTTAGGTATATGAGACCTTTAATAGAAAATGGAAATGTGTATTTAGCACAACCACCATTATACAAACTATCTAAAAAAGGAAAACCTGATGTTTACTGCTATACTGATGAAGAAATGGCAAAACATTTAAATGAAATGGGAAGAGATGGAGTAAATATACAAAGATATAAAGGTTTAGGAGAAATGAATCCAGAGCAATTATGGGAAACAACAATGAATCCAGAACATAGAATATTAATAAAAGTAAAATTAGAAGATGCAATAAAAGCAGATGAAATATTTACAATATTAATGGGAGATGACATTAATCCTAGAAGAAAATTTATAGAAGATAATGCAAAATATGTAAAAAATCTAGATGTATAAATAAAAAGAAAAGTAAATAAGAAAAATAAACATTAAAAAATAATTCTTATTTACTTTTCTTTTTGTATAAAAATGTCGAAAAAGAGAACACGATTTTTCTTGAAATGACAATAAAAATGTGTTATAAAAATAATGAAAAAGGATTTTAGTTAAGTATGTTTTCTAATAATATCGAAATTTATATTATTCTTTTTGTTTTGACAATCTAACATAGAATAACTTTATAGGTTAAAGTTGTTAATTTCATATACAATAAACAATTATTTCAAAAAAATTATTTTCTATATTTTTTATCAAAAAATTTGTTAAAAAAATAAATTAACTTAATTCTTGGATATAATATTAATTATTCTCCAAAAATAAAAAATCAAATAAATTTTAAATATTTAAATAAATAATAAAAGACTATTTAAAAGGAGGAAAATAAAATAAATAAAAAAAATAATAATTCTACTCAAAATTGGTTAAAAATAGATAAAATATTAGAAAATGGAATAATAAAAACAAAAGAAAATAAATATTTAAAAATAATAAAAATAAGTCCAATTAATTTTAATTTAAAATCTGAATTAGAAAAAGAAGCTATTTTAAATTCATATAAATTATTTTTAAAAACTTGTAATTTTAATTTCCAAATTTTAATTCAAAGTAATAAAGAAGATTTATCAAATTATTTTTCTGAAATAAAAAGTAATTCTGTACTAGAAGAAAAAAATATTCAAGAGATATCAAATAAATATATAGAATATGTAAAAAAATTAAATAATAGTAAAAAGTCATCTTCAAAAAATTATTATATTATTATAGATTATAATAATAGCAATAATGAAACATTAGATATTCAATCTCATGCTATTGAAAATTTAAATAATAAGTATTTTAAAATAAAAGATGGATTATCAAGATGTGGGAATATAGCAGTAGATATAAATGATCAAGAACAAATAAAAAATATATTATTTTCTTTTTTTAATACCAGAATTTATTTTAATAACAAATAAAAAATTATATATAAAAAATAATATTAAATAAATTATTTATTAAATATTATTTTATTAAATAATAAAATAAAAATATTAAATAAATAATATTAAAAATAAAATAAAAAATAATAATAAAAGGTTTATAGATATACCCATTATAAAAAATCTAAATATATAATATAAGGTAAATAAATGAATAAAAAAAATAAACAAAAATTAAATTTTTTAGAAGGAACAGTTTCTAATAATGATTTTTTAGCACCATCATATATCAGTTTATCTAATCCAAAATATATAGAAATAGATAATGTTTATTTTTCATCAATTTTAATAATAAATTATTACAGAGAACAAAATGAATTGATATTAAAATCACTTATAGATACCAATATAGATATAAATATTTCTATTTTTTATGAAAAACAAGATAATTATAAAGCAATAAGAGAATTAACATATCATATAGGAAATGTTGGTGCAGATTTAAAAACAAGTAATCAAAATAAACAAGATATAGATATTGTAGCTTTTACATATAATGATGCTAAATATATTAGAAAAGAATTACAAATAAATAATGAGGATTTATATTATTTATACATTTATATTAATACATACTCACAAGATTTAAAGGAATTAGAAAATACACTAAACAAAATTGAAGGAATATTAGAAGGTAGAGGACTAAATATTAGAAGAGCATATTTTAGACAAGAGCAAGCATATAAAGCTTGTTTGCCATTAATGGAAAATAATAAAATTTTAAAAGAAGTTGCTAAAAGGAATGTATTAACAAGCGGACTTATTTGCACATATCCTTTTAGTTCTTCAGCAATTTTTGATGAAAATGGAATATTTAGTGGAATAAATATATACAATAATTCATTAATATTTATTGATAGATACAATACTCAAAAATACAAAAATGCAAATATGTGTATTTTTGGTACATCAGGTGCTGGAAAATCTTTTTATACAAAATTATTGATTTTAAGATATAGATTATTAGGAATAGAGCAATATATTATAGATCCAGAAAGAGAGTATAACAATTTATGTAAAAATTTAAATGGAGCACTTTTAAAAATAGGCCCTAGTTCTAATACTTATATAAATATATTTGATATAAGAAAAGAAAGTTTAGAAGATGAAGAACAAGGTTATTTAGCAAATAAAATTAGTAAATTAATGGGCTTTTTTAATCTTATTTTTGGAAAAATAAATGAAGAAGAAAGGGCTATTTTAGAAGAAAAAATAATAGAATTATATGAAATTAAAAATATTAACTTTGATGATAAAAGTCTATATAAAGAGGTAAATTATAGTACAGGAATAGAACTTATTTTTAAAGAAAGTAGAGATATGCCAATTTTAGAAGACTTTTATAATATTTTAGATAAAGATGAAAAAACAAAAATATTTAAAATAAAATTAATACCATTTATAAAAGGGTCACTAAAATTTTTTAATAATTACACAAATATAGAATTAAATAATAAATTAATTGTTGCTGATGTATATGAATTAGGAGAAGAAAATTTAAAATATGGCATGTATTTATTTACGGATTTATTTTGGGACAAAATAAAAAAAGATAGAAAAATAAAAAAAGCTATTTATTTAGATGAAATATGGAGACTAATTGGCGTAACTTCGAATAAAGATGTTGCAAGTTTTATATATAAAATATTTAAAACTATTAGAAAATATGGTGGTAGTAGTGTTGCAATAACGCAGGATATATCTGATATTTTCAGTTTAGAAAATGGAAGTTATGGAAAAAGTATTTTAAATAATTCTAGTATAAAAACTTTTTTTGCATTAGAAGAAGAAAATATAAAAATATTGGAAAAATACACTAATTTATCAGAAAAAGAGAAAATAGAAATTAAATCTTTAAAAAGAGGAGAATGTCTGACATTTGTAGGAGATGAACATATTTTAAATAGAATTTGTGTAGCAGATTTTGAAAGAGAAATAATAGAAAATAAAAATAATAGTATATAAATATTAATTAAAAAATTTTATTTTTTAATATAATGGAAGTTAATATAATACAGAATGATGTCAAATATAAAAAATGTTTTACATTAAAAGAAAGGGTGAAATTAATATAATAAAAATAATAACAGCAATAGGTGATGAGAATTTAAATAATAATTTAAAAAAACAAAAAAATATAGAAATTATTTTAAAAGATATTCCATATAAAGAAGGAATAATTGAAGTATTAGAAAAATATTCTGAAGTTGATTATATAATATTAAATTATATGTTACAGGGAGAAATTGAAATTGAAGAATTAATAAAAAAAATAAATTTAATTAATAAAAATATTAAAGTTATTTTAATTATAAATAAAATAGATGAAAAAATGGAAAAAATATTATACGAAAATAAAATATATAAAATAATAAATAATAATCAAATAGAAGAATTAATTGAGATATTAAATTATAATAATGAAAACTTAAAAGAAATAAATTTTATGAATAATATTCATGAAAATAATTTGAAAAAACAAAAAAATAAAAAATTAACAAAGAAAAATAAATATATAATTAAAAAAAATATTTTAAAAGATAAAATAATAATAGTAAAAACAAAAATAAAAAATATATTAATAAATAATATTAGAGAAAAAAATAAATTAAAAGATATTTTAAATAAAAAATTAAACAATAAAACCATTTACATTACAGGTCCCCCATCTGTTGGAAAAAGTATAATATCTATAAATTTAGCAAAAATAAATATTTATTCAAAAAATAAAATTTTAATAGTTGATCTAGATTTTATAAATAATTCTGTTAATACCATTCTGGGTATAAAAAATATTCCAATAAATAAAAAAGAAATAAATAGTTTTATTAATATAATAAAAATAAATAAAAAAATTGATTTATTATATTTAATAAAAACAAAAGAAAATAATAATTTAAAAATTAAAGATTTAATAAACATTATAAATGATTTAAAAAATGTATACGAATATATTATCATTGATACCAATTCAATAGAATTAATTTATTATATGAAATATATTATACAAATAAGTGATTTTTGTTTATTTATTTCAGATGTTAATTTATTAGAGATAAATAAATCTATTAAATTATTAGATAAATATATAAATTTTTTTAATATAAATAAAAATAAAATTAATATTATTTTTAATAAATATAATAAAGAAGCAATTAATTATAATTTATTAAAAATAATATTTAGCGAATTTAAAATAATTGGAAAAATTAATTATAATGAAAAATATAACAAATTAATTAATAAAAATAATAAACTTAATTTAATAAATAAAAAAATAAGAAAAGAATATTTAAAAATTAATAATAAAATAAAAAAATTAAATATATAAAAAATATTTAGTATATTTAACTATTCTATATAAAATAAATAAATTTAATATAAAAGGAAGGATGATAAATATGGATCTAGAAAATATAGTTAATTTAAATAAAAATATAAATGAAAATTCCATAAGTCAGGAGCAAAATAATTTTTTAGAATCTAATTTAGGAAAAATAATAAATTCTGCTTTAGATGTTGGGTTAAGAATGATACTTCCAAATTTTGTAGAAGAAAGTGTTGTAGAAATTAAGGATACATTTTTAAAAAATGGTTTTAAAGAAGGTATTAGTACAGCAATAAATAATGCAATTAATTTAGGTAAAAGTATTTTGGGAATATTTACAGGAGAATTTGATAATATTTCTCAAGCAAGAGATGCAATTAAAAGTGGAGGAATAATAGATGGAATATCAAATTTATTAGATTCTATATTACAAAAAACAAGTTCATCAGGGTTAATAACTAATAATGTTGCTAGAATGATAAGTAGTGGAAAAAATGCAATATTAGATAGTATAAGCAATAAAATAGAAAACGAGTTTACAAGTCAGATAGATGGAATTGAAAAATTGGCAAAATATGAAAGCAATTGGAAAGAATATTTTAATAACAAAGACTTTATTGGAATGGAAAGAGAGTATGAAAAAATTCAAGAAAAATTAAAGGAAATAATGCCATTAGAAAATACAATAAAACAAGCTAGAGTAATAGAAAATTTACATACTTTAATTAAGAATAATAATCAAAATTTTAACTTAACAAAAGAACAAGAAGAATTAGCTAATTTATTAGTATGATAGATATTTAATATTAGCTAAAATATATGCTGGCAATTGTATAAAAATATTGATTTTTACTTGCAAATTTTTGTGTATTTATAGTATAATACAGAGGTAAAATAAATTACGGAAATAGAAAGGACGGAATAATAAAAATGGAAGAAAATGAAGGAAAAATTATAGAAAGAAATATTGAAACAGAAATGAAAACTTCATATATTGATTATGCTATGAGTGTTATTGTTTCAAGAGCACTTCCAGATGTAAGAGATGGTTTGAAACCAGTACATAGAAGAATTTTATATGCTATGTATGAAGATGGAATAACATCAGATAAACCATTCAGAAAAAGTGCTAATACTGTTGGTTCAGTACTTGGTAGATATCATCCACATGGAGATGCCTCTGTTTATGATGCTATGGTAAGAATGGCACAAGATTTTTCACTTAGATATCCACTAATAGATGGACATGGAAATTTTGGATCAGTTGATGGGGATTCAGCTGCAGCCATGAGGTATACTGAAGCAAGAATGTCAAAAATATCTGAAACAATGCTTGAAGATATTGAAAAAAATACAGTTGATTTTATGCCAAACTATGATGATAGATTACAAGAACCACAAGTATTACCATCTAAAATACCAACTCTTTTAATAAATGGTTCATCAGGTATTGCAGTTGGTATGGCAACAAATATACCACCACATAATTTAACTGAAGTTATAAATGGTATAATAAAAATTATTGATGATGACAATGTGACAGACGAGCAATTGATGGGAATTATAAAAGGTCCAGATTTCCCAACAGAAGGATTAATATTAGGAAGAGATGGAATTAAGGAAGCTTATACCACAGGAAAAGGAAAAATAATAATGCGAGCTGAAGCAGAAATAGAAGAGATGAGTGGAAATAAGCAAAGAATAATTGTAAAATCATTACCATATCAAGTGAATAAAGCCAAATTAGTTGAAAACATAGCTAATTTAGTAAAAGAGAAAAAAGTGGAAGGAATTTCTGAAGTTAGAGATGAATCTGATAGAGAAGAAAAGGTAAGAGTGGTAATAGAATTAAAAAGAGATGTAAATGCACAAGTTATATTAAATCAATTATTTAAATTTACTCAAATGCAAGAAACCTTTGGTGTTATAATGCTTGCATTAGTAAATGGAGAACCTAAAATATTAACATTAAGACAATGCTTAGATAACTATATAGATCATAGAAAAAGTGTAATTCTTCGTAGAACACAATTTGATTTAGACAAAGCATTAGCTAGAGCTCACATATTAGAAGGATTAAAAATTGCTTTAGACAATATAGACGAAGTTATTGAAATCATAAGAAATTCTTATGATGATGCAAAAGAAAGATTAATGGAAAGATTTGGACTTTCCGATATACAAGCTCAAGCAATATTAGATATGAGATTAAAAACTTTATCTGGTTTGCAAAGAGAAAAAATAGAAGAAGAATATGCAGAATTAATGAAATTAATTGAGCATTTAAGAGCAATACTTGCAAGTGATAAACTAGTGTATGACATTATAAAAGAAGAGTTACTAGAAATTAAAGATAAATATGGTGATGAAAGAAAAACAAAAATAGTTGCAGCAGAAGGAGAATTTGAAGTTGAAGATTTGATAAAAGAAGAACAATGTGTTGTTGCTTTAACTCATTTTGGTTATATAAAAAGAATGCCTATAGATACATATAAAAGTCAAAAAAGAGGAGGAAAAGGAATAACAGGAATAGCAACTAGAGAAGAAGATTTTGTAAAACAAATTTTTACAGCATCAACTCATGATACTATATTATTCTTTAGTAATAAAGGAAAAGTTTATAGACTAAGAGGTTATGAAATACCAGAAGCTGGTAGAACAGCTAAAGGAACAGCTATTGTAAATCTATTGATGTTAGACGGAGGAGAGAAAATTTCAGCAGTTATACCTATTGCAAATTTTGCAGATGGCAAATATTTATTAATGGGAACTAAAAATGGAATTATAAAAAAGACAGCATTAAATGAATATATGTCAGTTAGAAAATCTGGTTTAATAGGAATAACATTAAAAGAAAATGATGAATTAATAGATGTAAGATTAACTGATGGAGAAGATAATGTAGTTCTTGTTACATATAAGGGTATGTGTATAACATTTGATGAAAAAGATGTAAGACCAATGGGAAGAGTATCACAAGGTGTAATAGGAATTAAGTTAGATGAAGATGACTTAGTTATAGGAATGGAATCAATAATACAAGGAAGTAAAGCTACACTTCTTGCAATAACTGAAAATGGATTTGGAAAAAGAACTGAACTTGATGAATATAGAGTTCAAACTAGAGGAGGAAAAGGAGTAATAACATATAAAGTAACTCCTAAAACTGGTAATTTAGTTGGAATAAGAATTGCTACTGATAATGAAGATGTAATGTTAATTACTGATACAGGAACAATTATAAGGCTTAATGTATCAGATATTAGTATTTTAGGAAGATCAACACAAGGTGTAACATTAATGAGAACTAATGAAGGAAAAGTAGTTAGTATAGAAACAATTCCAATGGATGAAAAATCAGAAGAATAAGAAAAGTGGCTTCGCTACATGAGCGTTTTGCTTCGCAAATACGCTCAGACCAAGGAAACTTAACCTTGTTGTATAGGAAAAATTGTCAAGAATACTGAGATATCAAGTGAAAAGTCGATTTTACCTATACAATAAAAAACAAAAAAGTGAAAATTTTTAATTTTCACTTTTTTTCTTAAATCTTATATCATCACCAAAGAAATAACAAATATCATAATTTCCAACTAACCTAGAAACTATTCTTTCATCATAATTTGAATATAGATTTTTTAAGCTTAAATTAGTAGATATAATAGTTTTTGTAATTTTAGTTTGATTTAGTAATCTAGTATTAATAATATTAAACAATTCTGTAAATTTCATATTATTTATGCATTCGGTTCCTAAATCATCTATTATTAATAAATCTACTGTAAGAATACTTTCTAAAATATTAGAATCTCTATTTTTACCAAACCTATAATCAATTATTGAATCAAGCATAACTGGAGCAGTTTGATATAATACATTTTTACCATTTTTTATAATTTCATTTGCAATACAACTAGATAAAAATGTTTTGCCAAGTCCAGTATTTCCAGTAAATAAGAGATTTTTTTGAGATGGATTTTCAAAATTTTTAATAAAATTTAAGCATATGTTTTTTATTAAATTAATATTTTCTCTTGGAGATATATTTGTATGATACTTATTTTCATTAATTTCATTAGAATAATATAACTCACAAAAATTATCAAAATTTTGAGTATTTAAATTTGAAATATTTGACATATTATATTGTTCATCATAAAGTTTTTGCTTTAAGCAACTACACATTGATGTTGTATAATTGCTATTAGTTATGTACCCAGTATCTTTACAAATATTACATTCATAATGTGGTTCAAAAAAATTAGGTGCAATATTTATAGATTTTAATATTTTATTTTTTTCTTTTTTTAATTTATCGATATTTATAGTTAATTCATCTAATAAATCTTTATTATTATTATTTATTAGAGATTTTGTTGTAGAAATAGCAAGAAAAGTTAATTTATTATCTATTTCAGTAAGTTGAGGATATTTTTTATATATTTCTTGCTTTCTAATTTCGGCATCATATTCAGCACTTGTTTTTTTCTTATTATATTGTAATAATATATTTTTTAATACAGTGTCCGCCATTAAAATTTTATATGATATAATCATTAATTAAATATATCATATTCTCCTTTCTTTAAATAATTAATTATTTTTTAAATTTGCATATAAATTATCTAAATTACTATATGATCTTTGATCATATTTATCATAAGTAGATTGTTTTTCTAATTTTTTAATATTTTTATTTTTTTCTTTCATTTCGGACAAAAATTCTTGAACATCACTAGAAGTTTTAAATCCTCTATCATGCCAATCTGTTAATAATTTATCTAAATAATCAAAAGTAGGATTTACTTTTGATGTAGTTCTTTTTAATGCAATTTCTATTATATCCATTCCAAAACCATAATCGATAATCCACTTTTCTATATAACCATATTCATATTGAGTAAGATTTCTATTTATACCCAGCTTTTTAGCTATGGTTTTAGCAATTATATTTATTTTTTCTTGTTTTTCATAATATAAATCTAAATCATTAAAAGTTTTAATATTGTTTTTATTCCATGCTTCTGCAACTGTTTGAACATAATTTTTATGCAAAGCAGACTTATCAAAACAGTAACCAAATAAAGCAATCATAACTTCTTCATCAAAAGAATATTTTTTAAACCAAAGTTCAATTTCAGGATACCAAGTAGTAGGCATTAATCCAGAAAAATATTTATTATTTATAAAATCAATAGCTTTAGCCTTTTTTTGATTTTCTGCTGTTTTTTGTAATTGTTCTGCAGAAAGAGCGGTTTTAGGTTTATATAATTTATACAATTCTATTTCTTGAATACTGTTAACAACATAACCAGTATTTTTTTTAGTAATTAAAGATTTATCTTCCCAGTACTTTATAGCATCTTGAATGATTTTAACTGGCAATACAAGCTTTTTTGATAAATCATTAATTTTTATATCTTTGTTATATTTAGACAAAAATACTATATATAAATATACTTTTATAAAATCACCACTTGCTTCTGATAAATATTCAGAGAAAAATATATCTGGTAATTGTGTATTTGAAAAAAGTAATGATAAATCGTTGCTTTCTAATTTCATGTAAAATTCCCCCTTATAAAAGTATGAAAACAATTATACCATTATATAAGAAAAATTACAATTGGAAAATAATTAAAATAAAATAGAAAAAAATAGTAAAATGTAGAAAAAAGAATAAAAATAGATAAATTTAAAAATTAATATTTTTTAAACAAATATATTTTAGGGGATATTATATATTTAAATAAATATATAATAATATATAAAATTTTTTAATGATTAAATCATATTATAATTAATAAAAAAAAAGAAAAAAATAAAATAATAAATAAAATGATTTTTAAGGTTATATTTGGAATAATAAAGTGTATAAATAAAAAAATAATTAATCCCCATAAAATATTTAAAATTAAAGTTGAATAATCAATAAATCCAAATAATTTATTATTAAAATTGTAGTTTTGCGGAAATATAAATTTCATAATAACCATTAACCTCCTTTCATTAATTTAAAATTTTGTGTAATTTCTGTTGAAATACCGCCTATAAAATGTTGTACATAAGAATTAGCTTTAATTAGAGCATATAAAGATCCAATACATAATATTTTAGAAAAAATATCTGAAGAAGAAAAATCCATGGAGAAAATAATTAATAATATAATTGATATAAATGGTTGAATAAAAAGTAAAGATAAGAATACTTTTAACCAAGATTTAAAAAACCAGGAACTAGAATTATTTATTAGTGATAAAAAAGCAAAAGGAATTAACAAAATAGTAACTTTTATCATTATATATCTTAAAGAATATGTAAATAGTAAATTTATAAAACTAAAAGAAATAATACTCCTTAAAATTCCATCAAATGAAAAAACATTTATGGAAGAGGAATTTATAGTAATTACTTTGTTTAAATTTTCTACTAATGAAGAAAAAGAAATATTTGTATTAAAAATGGATTTTCCAATTTCTATAATTATATCAGATATTAAAGAATTAAAATATATAATAAATTTACAAATAAAATAAGAAAAATTAATAAATATTCCAAAAATTAATAATTTAAAAATAAATTGATAAGGATTTTCAATAGAAATTCCTGTGAAATGAGAATAAATTAATTTAAAACAATAATATAAACATACAGCAATTAATAAAGAATTAGCAATTAGTAAAATACCATTATTAGAATTATTTCCAAAAATTTTAGAAAAAATAGAATTTTCCAATATATTTGTATTTATAAATGTTATCTTATCTAAAGTTTCATAAATACTATTGTCTATTGATGAAAATAGAGAATTTAATAAATTATTTATTGTATCTATTATTAATTGCGAAATATTATTAATTTCTGATATAGAAATATTATTTTCCAAATATACCTCCTAAAATTATTCAACTAAAGATTTTATAGTACTCAAAACTAAATTTATTGCTAAAATAAAAGCATAAGAAAATAAAGAACCTCTAATTAGCTTTTTAGCAACTCTAATTCTTTCTTCATCACCAAAGCTAAATTTTTTCATAAAAACTCCAACGCCAACTGCAACTGCTGCAGCAGGAGTTGCAAGTGTAATAAGCCAAGATTTTATAGTTTCAAATGCATAAGTTAATTTTGAAACAAGTGGAGAAGTTTCCGATATTGCAAAAGAAATATGCATATTACTATAAAGAAATATTATAAATAAAATAATATAAAAAATAAATTTAATTCTAAAAAATCTCATAATTAACCTCCTGTTATAAAATAATTATTTTTTAAAATATGGTTTTAAATTTAATTTGTGTGGTTTTATAATTTTTGTTCCATCAGAAACAAAACAAAGAGCAGAAAAAGTTTCCAAATTTTGTGTAAAAAAATTTGTATCATAAACAAAATCATAAGTAATTTGAGTATTAATACTTTCAGATATGCTTGAATCTAAAGAGTTTAGAGAATTAGATATATAGCTATAATCAGTTTTTTTAGCATTTTCAGAAATACTTTTAAATATTTTTTCTTTATCTTTTTTTCTAATTTGTTTTTGAATGTTTTCAATAGTAAAAATGTCATCAGTTCTAAACCAAATTTTATTTACTAAATTTTGTATAATTACTTCTACAGCATATTTATTATTTATTGAATTTAGCAAAGAAGTATAACTTTGAGTAGCAACAATATTTATACATTTTGCTTCTCTGCTTTGAGCATAAAATTCACTATCAGAACTAGTACAGTATTCATGATATTCATCAGAAATAAATGCAACAGATCTAGAAGAATTTTTAAAATTGTTAGAAAGCCTAGCCATTACATCTGTTTGAAAATCTAATTTTAGATAAGTAGCAATTATTTTAGATAATGCTTTATATTCAGAGATATTCATATTTAAAACAACAATTTTTCCTGAATTTATTAAATCTTCAAAACCTAAAAAATTAAGTTCTTCTTTTATTGGATTAAAAGTTTTATATATTTCATAATCAGAAATAAAAATATTTGTAATTCTAGTAATTTCAGATTTTAATATTGATAATGTTCTTTGATCCAAAGAACAAAATTCTTTTTGAAAAAAATTTAAAGAAGATATTAAGTTATATATGTCTTCATTAGAAAATTCATTTTTTAAAAACATATTTCTTAAATATTCTATTTTTTCAGCATAATAATTTTCTATAGAAATTAATTTATGAATTTCTTCAAAAGTTACATAGCCACAATTATATAATCTGCAAAGTTTAATACATTCTGTTAAAATTTGTTCTACTTTATCTAGCCAATATGATTCAGAATTATTAGGAGAAAACAATAATAAAATTGTTTTCAATCTATTTGCTATAATAGATGGTTTTAAATTGGGTTTATGAAGAGGATTATATTTATATTTTCCATTTAAACTAATAATTATTAAATCATCATTTCTACCACAATTTTTAGCAAATTCACTTACTTTAGCGTGGTAATTACCTTTTACATCTAATATGAGCATTCCTATTTTATTACTATTATCTGTAGAACAATATTCTATTAATTGTTTAGTAAAAGGATACATTGCACTACTAGTTTTTCCTGTACCAATTGTTCCTGTAATTAAAATATTTTGGTATAAACTTTTTAAAGGAAGAAATATAGGTTTATTATTTTTGACTGAATTTCCTATATACATATTTAATGTATTATTTATAAAATTAGATTTATTTTTAAAATTACTAGAAATTAATCTGTTAAATAATAAATTATTATTTTTATTTTTTTCAGTATAAAAAAAAGTATATTTTTTTTTAATTTTATTATTGAGAAAATCATATATTAAATTAATTGGAACAAAAAATATTAATATAATTTTTTTAAAAATACAAAATAATTTAATTGTATTTAAAACTTTATTTAGAATATTGTTTATTTTTTTGAAAAAAATTATAAGAAAATTATAAAATATATTAGAAATTATAATTGAGGAAAAAATATAAGAAAAAATAAAAATAAATTTAATGTATTTCCATAATTCAGGAAGTTTACTACAAATATTAAAAGGGTGAATTCCATAAGAAATAATTATATTATTAGAAACAATTAAATTATAAAAAAGCTTATATCCAACAAAACAATATAAAAAAGAAAACAGAATTACAAAAGTAAAATGCCTAATAAAGAATCACCTCATATATGATTATTTTGGATTATTAAAATATTTAGATTTTAAAATTAACTTAGAACCTTGAGAATTGTGAAATATTTTATTATTAAAAAATAAATAAATTGAATAAAGAGTAATAAAAAAATGCAGAATAAAAATTATAAAAAATAAATCAATTAAATTAAATTTAAACACCACCTTCCAATTTCTACCAATAATACAACAAATTTTTGAATTTGTCTATACTTTTTACAAAATTTATGATAAAATTATTATGGAGCAAAAAAGCATATACAAAAAGCCTAAGTTACTTTAAATAAATTTACAAAGTAATTTATTAATTAATAAAAATTATATATTACAATAAGCTAATAAAAGCTTGAAGGGAGGAAAAAATGAAATTTAATAAAGATACTAAAATTGGAGAGTTACTAGAGGTAGCTCCAGAAAAAGCAGAAATTTTAATGGAAGCAGGTATGCATTGTTTAGGTTGTCCAGCATCACAAGCAGAAACTTTGGAAGAAGCATGTGAAGTACATGGAATTAATGTAGAAGAATTATTAAATAAAATAAATGCATAAAATGTAAAAAAATATGAAAATTCACACAAATTCACACAAATTTCACAAATTGTATTGACAAAATAATAAAAATAGTTTAAAATAATACTTGCGTTCACAAAAACGCAAGTTGAAATCTGGGTCATTAGCTCAGGTGGTAGAGCACTTGACTTTTAATCAAGTTGTCCGCGGTTCGAGTCCGCGATGGCTCACCATAATTGCTAGAATTTCTGGTTCTAGCAAAAATGAGGCCCCGTGGTCAAGCGGTTAAGACATCGCCCTTTCACGGCGGAGACATGGGTTCGATTCCCGTCGGGGTCACCAAAATGCCACTTTAGCTCAGTTGGTAGAGCAACTGACTTGTAATCAGTAGGTCGTCCGTTCAAGTCGGACAAGTGGCTCCAATTTAAAGCAGAACTGGAATTTTTCTGGTTCTGCTTTTTAACTATAATAGGAGATATGAATAAAGAAGATAATTGGATTTTATTATGTCCAAATTGTCATTCTTTAACATCTACTTATAAAGGAGCGAATTTGAATTATGGTAGAAAATCAAGAAAAAAATATAGTAAATAAAGTAATTATAGTAACGGGTGGATCAAGAGGAATTGGCGCAGAGATCGTAAAAACTTTGGCAAAAGAAGGCTATACGGTTATTCTTAATTATAATAAATCAGAAGAATGTGCTAAAAATGTGAAGAATGAATTAGCTCAACTAGGAATTACTGTAGATATTTTTAAAGCAGATGTGTCAAAACCAGATGAAGCAATTAATTTAGTACAATATGCATTAGAAAAATATAAAAAAATAGATGTACTTATTAATAATGCAGGAATTTCACAAAGCAAATTATTTACTGAAATAACTAACGAAGATTGGAATTATATGATAAATAATAATCTTAATTCAGTATTTTATTGTACAAGAGAAGCTGTAAAAAATATGATACATAATAAACAAGGATTAATTATAAATATTTCTTCTATTTGGGGAATTACAGGAGCAAGTTTAGAAGTTCATTATTCAACAGCAAAAGCAGGAATAATTGGTTTTACAAAAGCATTAGCTAAAGAACTTGGCCCTTCAAACATAAGGGTTAATGCTATTGCACCAGGAATAATTAATACAAATATGAATAAGGAATATAGTGTAGATGAAATAAATAAAATAAAAGAAGAAATACCATTAGAAAGAATAGGTAATGTAGATAGTATTGCAAAGTGCATAAAGTGGATTATAGAAGATGATTATACTACAGGGGAAGTTATTTCTATAAACGGAGGATGGCATATGTAATATTATATAAAAAAATAAAAACTAGAATTATTCAATAATTTTAGTTTTTATTTTTGAAATATATAGATATTATTATTCTTCAGTTTTTACTTTTCTTTTATAATTGCCAGATATTATTTTTGGCAAATATGTAATTAATTTATAAACAGCTAAGCGTATTTTTTTACTCCATAAGTATGTTTTTCTTAACTTTCTAGAAACATCTACTTCATTTTCCTCTTTTACTACTAATGAAAGATCAGCTTTTTCTATAGGAAAAATATAGTTTTGAGAGTCATTATTATCCCATTCATTATTAGAATTTCTAAAACATAAGTTTAAAGAGTCATTAGATAATAATTCTATTTCAACTTGAAATCCTAATTCTGTTTTTTCCATTTTAATTTCATTTAAATTGTCCCAATTGTTTCCAAATCCATAGTGAATAAATACTTCTTCAGCATTTTCTTGAAAAAATTTTCCAGTATAAGAAATTTTTACAATTGTATTTTCTATTAATTTATCTGTATTAAAAAATATGTTTTTTACTAATTCCATTTTAAACTCCTTTTATCTCTAGTTAATAATACATAGATTATATTATTAAAAAATAAAATATTCAATACTTTTTTGAAAAAAAATGTAAAATTTTATACTTTTAAATAAATAATTAAAAAATTAATCCTGTATTTGTCCCAAGAACTTTACCAATTATATTGTATTTAGTATCTTCAGAAAGAATAATATCAGTAAATTCTTTGTTATCAGCTCTTAAAACTAATGCGTCTTTTCTTACTATGTATCTTCTAACAATAATTTTATTGTCATATTCAAAAACACCAATATCTTTATTTTCTAAAGGTGAATTAAATTCTAAAAATGCATAAACTCCTTTTTCTAGTCTTGGTGACATAGAATCATCAGTTATTTTAAAAGCTATTGATGCAGAAGGAAAATCAATTGGACATTTAATAAAATCATCTAATGAACCAACAGCTAATATTTTATCATATGGTATATGCTCACACATTTTATTATTTCTTTGTTCTTGTGTAATAATCTTATCATAAGTATACATTAAAGGTTGATAAGGAATTCCTAAAGCTCTACAAATTGCTTTTAAAGCTCTATGACTCGGATTTCGTTCTTCTTTCTCAATATGTGAGATATGTCCAACATTAATATTAGTACGCCTTGCTAGTTCTGCTTTTACTATATTTTTTTCCATTCGTATTCTAGATATCATTTCTCCAATCATTTAAATCAACCTCTTTCTATAATTTATAACATATATAATTTTATATATATGATTAAACTGCTTTAATTATTATACAAAAAAAGACAAAAAAAGTCTAGTAAAAAAATATTGTAAAAAGAAAATATATATGGTAATATAGATTTATTAAATTGTATAAAATTTATTAAAAGGAGAAATAGATTTTATGGAAGATAATAGTAAAAATGTAGAAGTAAAAGGATCTAGTATTGAAGAATATATAAATGAAAAAAAAGACAATAAAAGAAATAAATCTAAAAAAATTATAATCATAAGTTCAGTATGTATTTTACTTTTGGTAGTAATCTCAGTAATTTTTTCGTTAATAAATATAAATAATGAAAAAATATTAAATAAAGTTACAATAATGGGAATTGATGTTAGTAACATGACAATAGATAGGGCAAAAGAGGAATTAAATCAAATAATTAACACAAAATTAAATGAAGAATTAACATTAAAAAAAGATAATTATACTACTAATTTAAATGCAAACCAAATAAATACACAATTTAATATAGAAAAAGCTGTAAATGAAGCATATAACATAGG
>CALXYR010000017.1 GCA_944393025.1 uncultured Clostridia bacterium
TCAAATTCGTCTTTTAGTTTTCCTATTAGTTCTTTCATTTGTTCTTCATTTATTGCACTTTTATCTCTTGTTTGAGCAGCTGGTAGTAGAAATAGCTCATTAAATCTTTTATCTTTTATAAGGGCTTGTCTTAGCTTACATTTTTCTTCTACAACATCAACTATATCATATACAATTCTGTTTTCTAAGCCCATTACAACATCTAAGTTTCTTAAGCCAATATCAGTATCTACAAGTGCAACTTTTTTTCCTCTTAAAGCCAATGCTGCACCTAAGTTAGCTGTTGTAGTGGTTTTTCCTACTCCACCTTTTCCGGATGTTATAACTATAACCTCTCCCATATGTTTTCCTCCTTATAAATTTAAAACAACTTTTTTTAGTTGTTTTTTGTTTCAATAAAAATGCATAATTAAAACACTAATATTATATACGGAAATGCCTAAAAGGTCAATGTTTATAGGAAAAGTTTTCCAAAAAATAGTTGATATTTATAATTTATAATTTAAATATCAACTATTTTTATTTTACTATTTCATTCGTTTAATAATTATATTTTTCTTTATCCATATTATAATTTTGTACTATTTCTTCATTTGTGAGTGCTCGATTATATACTTTTACACTATATATTTCCCCTAAGGAATTAGATCTTCCTCCTGCTGTAAATACTGTTAGTGGAAAATTCAAGCTTGCATCTGTAAAACTCATTGTTTTTGTTAATCCACCATTTACATATAATTTTACTGTAGTCCCAGAAAAAGTAGCTGTTATATCATATACTTTATTAGCTTGTAGCCTATCCCCTAATTGTATTCTTGTATTGCTTCCATTAGTATCTAATGTAAGAGAATTATTTGAATTATAGTTGAATAACATTAATCCGTTTGAATATGTTGTTCTTGATCCCAATAGTGCTTCAACATCATTTATGCTTGAAAGTTTAAATATAATATTAAATGTATTATTATAATCAATTGGAAAATTCTGTTTCGTTTCTACTCCATTACTTTCATTTGATGTTGTAAATTTTAATGAATTATTCTGCCATGTTCCGCCTGTAATTATTCCATCGTTATTATTTCCACTTAAATCTTTCCATGTTGTCGCATAAGCGCTATGTCCACTTCCTGTATTATTTATTCCATCATAGTATAATACTAACCCATCTTTAACATATGCTTCATCTTCAATAATATCATTTTCTTTAAAACCAATCCATGTTATTTTTGCATATCCGTTACCTTTATGACCTGTTTCTGTTCCTCCTGTAGAACTTTCAAAAGTTGTATTTCCCGCTACAGTTGTAGCATTTGTTAAATAATATTTACTAGATACACTATATCCACTTGGTACATTGGAAGATGTTTCTTGTGTCCATACAAATCCTGATCCTCCTGCTCCGCCTGCTGCTCTAGTCCTTGAAGTTGAACTATAATTGCCTGCTGCTCCTCCTCCATACCATCCTCCGGCCTCCTGCACCATTTGAATAATATGATGTACTATTATATTTTCTACCTGTTGAACCTCCTTCTCCAAATGTTCCTGCTGAACCATTATAAGAACTCGTACTTCCAGTTCCACCTTTTCCACCAGAAGTTTGTGTTCCTTTCATTCCTTTAAATGCATTATATGATGTAGAATATACTTTTCCATTAATTCCAGAATTTCCTCCGCCTACTCCTCCATTTGCTTTGTAGGTTGAATTATAAGAATATGCTCCTCCTCCTCCGCCTGCTACAATAACTCTATAATAATATGTGTTTCCATCAATCCTAATATCTGTGGCTCCGCCGCCTGCTCCACCTCTATATGCTGCATCTCCACCGCCATTATATCCTCCACCAGTCTGAACATTATATGTTGTAGTAGTTCCATAACCACCTTGTCCGCCTACATATACATATAATTTTGTTCCTTCAGTTAATTTAATATTTCCTTCTGAATATCCACCTTTTCCTCCTACACCATAACTACTATTGTAACTTCCTCCTTGTGCTCCCCATACCTGTAGTTTATATATTCCATCTGCTGGTGCAGTAAAAGTTTGCATTGCTCCTGTGTAAGCAAATTCAAATTCTTTTTGATCAGGTTCCATTTTTTTTAATAATGCTTTATATATATTTGACGCATTTTTATTATCAGCTTCATATGTTTCTTTTACTTTCATAGCAGTGGTTAATTGTTTTTTTCTTGTTGATGTTAAAATCATAAACATAGCAGATAGTACTACTACCATACTTAACAATACTATAGACACATAAACTGCTATTGAACCTTTTTGTTTTTTTAATGTTGTTTTAATTTTCATATTTAAACACCATTCTTTCTATTTTATCTTTTGACTTTATTAATTATATGTTTATATAATAATTCAACTTTAAACTATTGTCAATTAATATACAAAATTTTTATTATTACTTTATATTTAATCTTTCTGTTTTTTCATATTTTATACTAAAAACCATTGATAACTTTCAAAAAAACATATATAATAATATAGTATTTTAAATTGTTATACAAAATTATTAAACTTAGGAAGTGTTTAAATGAGATTAAGTGATAAAACTAAAGATATTATAGAATGGATTATTTGTATACTAGTAGCTTTTATACTGGCACTACTAATCAGATATTATATAGGAACACCAACAATTGTTAAACAATCTTCAATGTATCCTACTTTAAAGCAAAATCAGCGTCTTATACTAAATAGATGGTCTAGAACTACAAAACAAATGCCAGAGCGTGGAGACATAGTTACTTTAGAAGCTCCATCAACTAAATATAGTTCTTATGATAGTTATGATTCTAATGATGTAATAGCAAAATATGACAAAAACCCTTCTAATTGGTTTAGCAAATTTGTTTATTACTTTTTAGAAATTGGAAAAGAAAGTTATATAAAAAGAGTTATTGCTCTACCTGGAGAACATTTGCAAATTAAAGATGGAAAAGTGTTTATTAATGATAAAGAATTAGATGAACCATATCTTGAAGAAAATGTACTTACTTATGTTGGAAAAGGACAGCCATACTATGATTTAGTTGTACCAGATAACTGTATATTTGTTATGGGAGATAATAGAAATTATTCTACAGATAGTAGAGCTTTTGGGTGTATTCCTCTAGAAAAAATAGAAGGTAAAGTATGGATTAGATTTTGGCCTTTAACACTATTCGGTAAAGTTGATTAATTATTTATTAGGAGAAATATTTTGAATTTTGGTAATATTATTGGAAATGATTCTGTAAAAAACTTATTAACTAATTTAGTTAATACAAATAATCTTGTTCATAGCTATATGTTTATTGGTACAGATGGAATTGGCAAATTACTTTTTGCTAAAGAATTTGCAAAAATGATTTTATGTGAAAATGAAGTTAAATCATGTAACAAATGTTCTTCTTGCATAAAGTTTATAAGTAATAGCCATCCAGATTTTTTACTTGTTAATTCTGAAGATGAAAAAAATATTAAAATAAATCAAATTAGATTATTACAAGAAAAAGTTTCTGAAAAACCTATTTTATCAAATAAAAAGGTATATATAATAGATAATAGTGATTTAATGACTATAGAAGCACAAAATTGTTTATTGAAAACTTTAGAAGAACCACCTGAATATGCAATTATTATTCTAGTTTTGTCAAATGAAAATAAAATATTAAATACAATAAAATCTAGATGTACTAAAATTGCTTTTCAAAAACTTACAGATAAAGAATTAATTGAATATTCTAATTTACAAAATATAAATATAGATTCTTCTTTGTTATCTTTATGTGATGGAAGCATATCAAAATTAATAAATATACATAATAATATGTCCATATATACTTCTTTGAATGATATTATTTATAGTTTATTAAACCAAGATATAATTGATGTTTGGAATAGGTCAGATTTATTATATAGCTCAAAAGAAAATATCTTATCTTTACTTGAATATTTTAATACTTGTTTTTTAAAAAAGTTAAAAGAAACTAATGATAATAAATACATAAATGTAATTAAAATTGTAGAAAATACCAAAAATAAAATAACTAATAATGCAAATTATGATATGTGCATTGATAATTTATTATTACAGATATGGGAGGAATTTCATGAAGGTCATTGTAGGAGTAAAATTTAGGAAATTAGGAAAAATATATTTTTTTAATCCTGGAAATTTACATATTAATTTAGGTACTAAAGTAATTGTAAAAACAGATAATGGAGAGGAATTTGGAGAAGTTGTTGCTAAGAAAAAAATATCTTATGACTCTAATTTAAATAATACATTAGATAAAATTGTTCGTATAGCTAATTATAAAGATATAAAACACGCAGAAGAAAATTATAAAAAGGAATTAGAAGCATTTAAAATTTGTGAAGAAAAAATAAAAAAATTAAAATTGAACATGAATTTAACAGAAGTTGAATATAGTTTTGATAATAGTAAATTGCTATTTTGTTTTACTGCTGATGGTAGGGTTGATTTTAGAGAATTAGTAAAAGAACTTGCAGCAATTTTTAAAACCAGAATAGAATTAAGACAAATTGGTGTAAGAGATGAAGTTAAAAAAATTGGTGGAAATGGTATATGTGGAAGAGAACTTTGTTGTTGTTCTTTTTTAAATAATTTTGAAACTGTATCTATAAAAATGGCAAAAGAACAAAATATGTCTCTTAATCCTTCTAAAATATCTGGTAATTGTGGAAGATTGATGTGTTGTTTAAAATATGAGCAAGAAGTATACGAAGAAAAGCTAAAAAAGCTTCCAAAAATAGGTGCAATTGTCGAAACAGAAGATGGTGAAGGAATAGTTGATTCTATAGAAACTTTAAGAGAAATAGTAAAAGTAAAATTAAAAGATGATAATAATGAAACATATTTTAAAAAATATAATGCAAGTGAATTAAAAATAATCAATAATGTAGGTTTTAATGATATAATTGATGATGAGGAAAAAGAAAATATCGAAGAGTTAAAGAAGTTAGAAGAACTTGAAATTCAAGAAACAGAAGCAAGAAATGACTCTAACAATATATATTAATATCTAAATGTTAGGAGGTGATTTTATGGTATATAAAATAAGTGATAAATGTATAAGTTGTGGTGCTTGTGCAGGTGCTTGTCCTATGCAATGTATATCTCAAGGTGATGAAAGATATGTAATTGATGAATCTGTTTGTATTGGATGTGGAACATGTGCTAGTGTATGTCCTATGTCTGCTCCAGAACCACAAGAATAATTCATATTGCAATTATAAGTAACATTATGCATATATATTGTGTTAGTTATTATATTAAAATTAAATTTTAGTTTTTTGCAAATTTACTATTGCTATTAAATTTTATTTATTGTACAATAATGGTGTATTATGTCGAATAAGGAGGATGTTTTATGGAAGAAAAGAAATCAAATGGATTAGCTATTGCTTCTTTAGTTTTAGGAATATTATCTATAGTTATATTTATATTTCTTAGTTTTATAGGGTTATCTTGGATAGGTTTAATTTTAGGAATAGTTGGTATAGTTTTAAGTGTAATGGCAAAAAAGAAAAATCCAACTGGAATGGCAACAGCAGGTTTAGTATTATCTATAATTGGTACAGTTTTATGTGCTATGGCTTTAATAGCTTGTATTGCTTGTGTTGGTGCCTTAGGTCAAACTGCTGAAACTACTCGAGATATACTAACCACAATTTATTAATAAATATTTAATTTTATTAAATTTTCAAAAGGTAAACAATTTAAATTGTTTACCTAATTTTTTAATTAGAAAGGAGAAACTATGCTTCCATTCATTAATATCTTGGGTTTCAAATTTGCAAGTTATGGATTAATTATTTTTGTTGGAATATTTATTGGAGCTATAATAGCTATTTTTCACTTTTCAAAATTTTTTGATATAAGTAAAGAAGATATATTTTATGCCATTTTATATGGAATTATTGGTGTTGGAATTGGAGCCAAACTTTTATATTTGTTAACTAATATTCCGTTTTTAATAGAAAATTATCAAACTCTAAATTTGTGGAATACACTTATTCAAATGCTACAAGGTGGATTTGTATTTTATGGAGGCCTTATAGGTGGTTTTTTAGGAATATATATTTACTCCAAGCAATTTAAAATTTCATTCAAATCATTATGTTTAATATTACTTCATGTAGTTCCTTTAGTTCACTCTATTGGAAGAGTAGGTTGTTTACTTGCTGGATGTTGTTATGGAATGGAATATCATGGATTTGGTGCAATTACATTTCATAATTCATTTTTAGCACCTAATAATATTCCCTTATTTCCTATGCAAATAGTAGAATCTATTTGTAATTTTATTATATTTATAATTTTACTTTTAACTTATAAAAAATTTATAAAAACAACAAAAACAATAGGATTATATTGCATATTATATGGAATTGTAAGATTTATATTAGAATTTTTTAGGGGAGACTTAATTAGGGGTATATATTTTAGTTTATCTACTTCACAATGGATTAGTATCGTATTAATTATTTTTGGTATTAGTTTATTTGTTTTTGAGCATAGGAAAATAAGTAAGAAAAAATCGGATTAATTTATACAAAGATTAATCCGACTTTTTTAACTTAATTTTCGTTATTGCTCATTTCTTCTAATTTTAATAATGTTTCCCATCTTTTATCAACTTCTTTTTGAAATTCTTCTATCATCCACTCATTTCCTGATTTAAACATATGTTTAAATCTTTTCTGTGGTTTTAAAAATTCTTCAATTGGAAGTTTTTTTACTGGTTTATATGTTATTTTATATTTTCCATTTACTATTTCATATAATGGCCAATAACAGGTTTCTACAGCTAATTTATTAATTGTCATCAAATCTTCTGTAGGGTATCCCCATCCCCTTGGACATGGTGCTAACACATTTAAAAATGTTGGTCCTTCTGTATAAATTGCTTTTTCTGCTTTTTCATATAAATCTTTTAAATTTAAATATGCAGCTGTTTGAGCAACATAAGGTAAATGATGTGCTTCCATTATTTCTGTTAAATCTTTTCTTGATTGCATTTTTCCAGGAATTACACTTCCTGCTGGACTTGTTGTTGTATCTGCAAACCTAGGAGTAGCTGATGAGCGTTGGATTCCAGTATTCATATATGCACCATTATCATAACATACATATGTCATATCATGACCTCTTTCCATTGCTCCTGATAAGCTTTGTAATCCTATATCATAAGTTCCACCATCTCCACCAAATGCAATAAATTTTGTATTTTCATTTTCTGGTAATTTTCCTTGTTTTTTTAATGATTTATATGCTGCTTCAGCACCTGAGCAAGTAGCTGCTGCACATTCAAAAGCTGTATGTATAAATGAATCTGTCCAAGATGTATATGGATATATAAAACTTGAAACTTCCATACATCCTGTAGCATTTGCAATTACTGCATGATCCTCTTTTTTTAATGCTCTTAAAATCATCCTAGTAACAACTGGTGCGCCACATCCAGCACACATTCTATGTCCTGAAGTAAATCTAGATGGCCTTTCTGCCACTACTTCTTTTACATTATATGGCATATTTTTACTCCTTTCTTAATCCAATATATCTATATGGATTTTCTATTTTTTCTTTTTTACTATCTTTTATCAAATCACTAAATACTGATTCTATATCTTTAGCAGTTGTATCTCTACCACCTATTCCATAAACATAACTTGCCATAGGAATTGTTGTTTTATTTATATACATTCCTGTAGCAACATCTTCAAATAAAGCTCCACCTACTCCATTTAATGAATCTGCTTTATCCAAAACAGCTATTGCTTTTAAATGTTTTAATGCTTCTGCAATTTCTTCTGCTGGAAATGGTCTAAATACTCTTACTTTAAGTAGCCCTGCTTTTATCCCTCTTTCTCTTAAGCTATCTACTACATCTTTTGTAGTTCCCGCTGTAGAATTCATACAAACTATAGCTATTTCTGCATCTTCTAATTTATATTCTTCAAATAAGCCATATTTTCTTCCTGTTAATTTTTCAAATTCTTTTGCTACTTCTAATATAACTTTTTTAGCATTTCTCATAGCTTCTGCTTGTTGATACTTATGTTCAAATAAATATGTTTGTACATCTAGTGGTCCTACAGCTATTGGTTCATTTCTATTTAATAAATAATGTTCTGGATGATATTCTCCAACAAATTCTTTTACTTTTTCATCTTCAATAAGTTCTATATTTTCTATAGAATGAGATGTTATAAATCCATCTTGGCATACCATTAATGGAAGCAAAACATCTTTATTTTCAGCTATTCTATGTGCCATAATTAAATTATCATATGCCTCTTGATTTGTTTCTGAAAATAATTGGATCCAGCCACTATCTCTAACTCCCATAGCATCTGAATGATCATTATGTATATTTAATGGTCCTGATACCGCTCTATTTACTAAAGACATTACTATTGGTAATCTTAAACTTGAAGCTATATATATCATTTCCCACATAAGTGATAATCCATTTGCTGATGTTGCTGTCATAGCTCTTGCTCCTGCTGATTCTGCTCCAATACATGCACTCATAGCACTGTGCTCGCTTTCAACTGCAACAAATTCTGTATCTACCAATCCATTATCCACAAAAGTTGAAAAATACTGTGGAATTTCTGTTGATGGTGTTATAGGAAATGCTGCAACAACATCTGGATTAATTTGCTTCATTGCTGTAGCTGCTGCTTCATTTCCACTTAATCTTTCTCTTATACTCATTATACCTTCTCCTTTTCTTTATAATTTAATTTTCTCCTTCAGTTGTCATGCTAATTGCTCCAAATGGACAAACTTTAGCACAAACTCCACATCCCTTACAATAATCAAAATTAAAATCAGTCCTTTTCTGGTCTTTGCCTACTGGAATTGCATCTTCTGGGCAAATTGCAAAACATAAACCACATTGTGTACATTTTTCTGGTATATATTGTGGTCTTAGACTTCTCCAGTCTCCAGTTTTAAATTCTCTAGCATTTCCAGCTTCATAAATATTTCCGGCAATTGTCATTTTGCAAGCTGGTGTATTTTTATTTATGTCTGTCATATTAAATTCTCCTTTCTTTACTATTTAAAATAATTTGAATTAATATACTATTTCTTTTACAAAAATATCAATAATTTATATTCTTTAATTTAAACAAGCTATTTTAAACTTCTTTTAGTTCCTTTAAAGCTAATTGTAATGCTTTCATATTTCCATCAATTACTTCTGGCTTTTTGGCAAATTTATGTTTAAAAGAACCTTCCATATCTTTTAAAAATTCATCTTCATTCATTATTTTGCTTACCTTAACAATTGCTGCAAGCATTGGTGTATTAGGAAAATATTTTCCTAAAGTCTCCATTGATACTTTTCTGGCATCAATTTTAAAAATTTTACCATTATATCCTTTTAATAATTTTTTTATTTCTTCATTCTCTTTTACTGTATTTATTACAATAGCACCTTCTTGTTTTAAACCTGCTGTAACATCTACACTTTCTAATAATGTATCATCTACAACCACAACATAATCTGGCTCATAAATATTGCTATGTATTCTTATAGGAGAACTACTTATTCTGTTATATGCTGTAATTGGTGCCCCCATTCTCTCTGGACCATATTCTGGAAATCCTTGAATATATTTTCCAGTATTAAATGCTGCATCTGCTAGCAATAATGATGCAGTTTTAGCACCTTGTCCGCCTCTTCCATGCCATCTTATTTCTATCATGTCATTCATAAAAAAACCTCCTTTACTTATAATATGTACAGTATATAACTTTAAACCAATCAATGTCAATAATTTCGACCTCTTATATAAAAAAATTTGATAAAACCTAGGTATATGTTTTTTTAATACATATATCTAGCTTTTATCAATTCCTAATATAATTGTGTTAGTTTTTCTTTGTTGGTATTCTTATTACTACTTCAGTTCCTTTTCCAACTTCACTCTTAATATCAATACTTCCCTTGTTTTTATTTAATATTTCTTTTGCTATTGATAATCCTAATCCTGTTCCTCCTAGTTCTCTGCTCCTTGCTTTATCAACCCTATAAAATCTTTCAAAAATTCTGCTTAAATCTTCTTTTGGAATTCCTATTCCATTATCAATTATTTTTATATAAGCATCATTATATACAAATCCAACATATACTTTTATAGTTCCTTTATCTGGTGTATACTTAATTGCATTTGAAAGTATATTTAATACAACTCTTTCTATTCCATATTTATCTGCTACAACAGGTGGAACACTAGCTGTTACAAAACATTCCACATTATGTTCTTTTTCTTCTATTTGAAATCTTAATTTTTCTTGGCATTTTTTCACTAATTCTCCTAAATCAAAACTTGTTACTTCTTGAGTAACTTTTTTGTTATCATATCTCGATAATGTTAATAAATCTGTAACTAATTTTGCCATTCTTCGTGCTTCTGAAGATATTACTGTTAAAAATTTTTTTCTAGTTTCTTCATCATATTCACATTCTAGTAATGTATCTGAATAGCCCATAATAGATGTGATTGGTGTTTTTAATTCATGAGAAACATCTGCTACAAATTCTTTTCTCATATTATCTAATTTAACATGTTCTGTAATATCTTGTATTACTGTAATTACACCTGCTGGTCTATCATTTTCGTCTTGGAATGGAGCAAATAATATATTTACATATTTATTTCCTACATTTTTTCTTTGTTCTGATGAAGTCCAGTTTTCTAAATATATTACTTTTTCTATGTTTATATCTATATCTAATTTTTTAAATATTTTCTCAAAAGTATCATCATTTTCATTTAAAATTAATAATGATTTACCTGCTGGATTTATATGTATTATATTTCCTTGAGTGTCAAACGCAATTATTCCATCTGTCATATGTAAAAGTATAGTTTCTATTTGCTTTTTTTGTCTATTTACTTCATTTAACTTTTGATTTAACTCATTTGTAACAATACTAAATGCACTTTCTATATCAGATACTTCACTATTTTCTTCTTTATCTAGTGTTTTATTATTAATTTTTATATTTTCTCCTGATGCTATTTTTTCAGCACTTTTTATTAATTTTTTCATAGGAGATACTACAGATTTCAATACAAAATACCCTATTAGTACAGATATTATTGTATATGCAATAATTGAAATTATAACTATTATTTTAGTTTGATATAATTGTTCATTTATAATTCCTATTAATTCTAAATTTGATTGATTATTCGCTATAATCTCTAAATTATTAAGCATAAAAATATAACTTGCACCTAGACCTAAAATTAATACAAGTCCAATAATAAAAAATATAATTACTATTTTTAAATTAATATTCTTCTTCATTTCTATATTTAAAAAGATTAGCAATTATTAATTGCTAATCTTCCTCCTTTTCCTTTGATGATAAGTAATATCCTACTCCTCTTTTAGTAATTAATAATTTAGGACTTGATGTATCTTGTTCTATTTTTTCCCTTATTCTTCTTATTGTTACATCAACAGTTCTAATATCTCCATAGTATTCATAGCCCCATACTTTTTCTAATAATGCTTCTCTAGTTACAACTTGTCCTGGTTGATTTGCTAAATATCTTAAAACTTCAAATTCTCTTAAGGTTAATTCTATAAGCTTATCTCTTACTTTTACTTCAAATTTATCTAAATTTATTACCAATTCTCCTAAACGAATAACTTTATCTTTATCATTACTTTCTTCTTTATTACTTGGTATTGTCTTACTGTAGTTGTTAATTTCTACTTTTCTTAAATTAGCTTTTACCCTAGCTACTAATTCTCTTACACTAAATGGTTTTGTAATATAATCATCTGCTCCTAATTCTAAACCTAATATTTTATCAATTTCTTCATCTTTTGCAGATATCATTATAATTGGTATATTTAATGAATTTCTTATTTTTTTACAAACTGTAAGTCCATCTACTTTTGGCAACATTATATCTAGCAAAATTAAATCTGGTTTTTTTTCAAATGCCATCTCTATTCCAGCTTCTCCATCATTTGCCTCTAGTGTATTATAACCTTCTTTTTGTAGATTATATACTAAAATATCTACAATTGGTTTTTCATCATCAACTATTAAAATTGTTTTTTTTGCTTCTTCTCTATTTTCTTCCACAAAAAATTCACCTTTCTTACTTATTATTATTATATTTATATCATAGAAATATTAAATATACAAGTATTATTTATATGATTTTTTTAATAAATTTACTATAAAAATAAGAAATAGAAAAGAAAATATATATTTAAATTTATTTCTTTTCTATTTTAGTTTAATAATTTTATTATCTTTCGTTTTCATCTCTTTCAGATGTTTTATCTTGTTCTCTAGTTTCTGTATAATCTTCTAATTCTATATTTCCTTTATCATCTAATTTAAAATCTTTAGTTGCTAAATTAGATATTTTTCTATAAAGTTTTTCTAATTCTTTTATTGCATTAGCTTTAGTAATATGATCTGATTTTAAATCATTAACTATATCTTCATATTTTCCTGTTTGAATTATTAATTCTGAAACTTCTTTTGGTATTGTATTTTCACTTCCGAATAATCCATAATTATTGTTATATACTTCTTCTTTACCATATTCTCCTTCATGTATTTTTACAGCTGTGTAATAAGAGCCATCACTTTTGTCAAAATTATAATATAGTTTTATATCATCTCTTTCTACTCCTCTTAATTCTGCCATTTTGTCTTTAATCACATTAAAATTTAATGCTTGTATATCATTTATCATTGTTATTACATCATCATCTGATAAACTAATTGTACTAGGATTAAAATTTTCAAAATATTCATCATAAGTTTTCATTGTTTGTAAAGTATCATTTTCTAAATTTAATTCACTTTCATTAATTCCTAGTTGTTGAAGTTGTGTTACACTAATTTGAGGTTCATTATTAAGGTTTCTAGCTATTGTTAATCCTCCTAATCCTATTCCTGCTGCTAATATGAGTGAAGCTATTTTTAGCCTAACTCTCTTATTTTTTCTTTTTTGTTTAGCTCTATATGCTGTTCCTTTTTTAGCAGTATATCTTTCTGGAAATTGAATAACATTATCGTCTCTTCTTTGTACATTTCCTTGTCTGTATCCTTGTCTTCTTATTTCATAATTTTTTCTAAATCTGCGTGCTTCATCATCCATATATATCACTCTTTCTCTTTTTGTTTTAAATTATATATTATTTTTATTTTTTGTCAAGATATGATAACAAAAAAAGAAGGAGAGACATAAAATTTTAAAATTCCCCCCTTCTATCTGTGTTTAGAAACAAATTAAGTTAATTTTAACGCCAATAGTTCTAGTTAATATATAGCGTAATGCGAAAACCTGAATTGTCTCTAGATTTCAACTTCTACATTGTATATATTTCCATCATCTTTTAAAATTATTTCATCTTTGTCAATAATGTTATTATTAATTCGTATATTGGTTTTGTTCCTACTTTTCTCATTTTTATTTATAACTTTTATATTATATATACTATTTCCATATTTATATCGTATACTGTATTCTTTCCAATTCTCTGGTATTGATGGTTCTATTTTTAAAATATTTCCTTGTATATTTAAACCTAATATATATTTTATTCCTGCTTCATACATCCAACTACTAGAACCTGTATACCATGTCCATCCTCCTCTACCAAGTAAATTTCCTCCATAAATATCTGCTGCTACAACATATGGCTCTACTTTATATTTTTTTGCTTCTTCCTTTGTTCTAGAATGTTCTATAGGATTTATCATTTTAAAATATTCTGTGGCTTTATCTCCAAAACCTAACAATGCTTCTGCAATTATTGCCCAAATTGCTGCATGAGTATATTGTCCTCCATTTTCTCTTGTTCCTGGTATATATGCTTTTATATAGCCTGGTTCTAATTTACTTTTTTCAAATGGCGGATCTAATAGCTTAATTATTCCTGCTTCTTTATCTACTAGATGATTTTCTAAAGCTTCTATTGATATATATTTTTTATCGTTATCTCCTGCCTTTGAAATTGTTGCCCAACTTTGTGCAATACTATCTATTCTACATTCTTCATTTTGAATACTTCCTAACACATTCCCATCATCCATAAATGCTCTTTTATACCATCTTCCATCCCAACCATTTGTGTTTAGCGCTTTTTTTAATTTTTCCATTATACTTCTATATTTTTCTACTCTTATTTTTCCATTATTATTTATATTAATATCATCTTGCAAATTTTCTTTATTATGATTATTCGCATATTTTTCTGAATTTTTCTCTAAATTTTCCCCATATATTTCACATATTTTCGAAAATTTATCTAAAACGGTATATAGGAAAAATCCTAGCCATACACTTTCACCTTTTCCTTTATTTCCAACATTACTAAATCCATCATTCCAATCTCCTGAGCCTATTTTAGGAAGTCCATTTTCTCCAAAATTTAATGATTTTTCAATCGCTCTAATACAATGCATATATATGCTCTCTTTTATACTACTTGGCAAATGTAAATCATATTTTTCATCTATATTATCTTCTAATATTGGAGCTTGTATATAATTTGTTTTAATGTCTAATATGCTTACATCTTTAGTAAAATTAATATATTCTGCTACCATATATGGAAGCCATAATAAATCATCTGAAAATTTTGTACGAATTCCTCTTGATGTTTCTTCATGCCACCAATGTTCTACATCTCCTTCTATAAATTGATGTTCACTGTGTTTTATAATTTGTTTTTTTAAAATTTCAGGTGAAATATATTTTAAAGCTATACAATCTTGAAGCTGATCTCTAAATCCATAGGCACCTCCAGATTGATAATAGCCACTTCTTGCAAACATTCTTGAACATAATGTTTGGTATAAAAGCCATCCATTTAACATTATATTGATTGATTCTAGCGGTGTTTCTACTTTTATATTATCTAATAATTTTTCCCAATATTTTTTAGTCAAATTATATTCGTTCATGGCATTATTTATATTCATATATTTATATGCAGTATCTTGTATATTTAAAAGGTTTGTATCCGCTCCTAATGTAATTACTATATCTTTGGTTTCAAATGCCTCTAAATCGATTTTAATTTCAATTACAGCTATTCCATCTTTTCCTAAAGAATTTTCTTTATTTAATTCCAAACAATTTATTCCTTCTGGATTCTTTAATGTGCCATTTCCTATAAATGATGTTTTACTTCCTGTATATGAGCATATTTCTTCACTACTACTTATATACATTATTGTACTAGTACTTTCTTCTTTTGTTTGATTTTGCATTGTTAATAAATTAATATTTTTGTTATACTCTAAATTAATATATCCATTAGATTTTATTTCATCTTCATCTAATACTGGTTTTACACAATATATTAATTTAATTTGTTTTTTCTTAGCTATTTTATTTTCTAAATGCAATATTTGCACTTTTGCACTATCTTTATTAGGCACAAATACTTTAAGTTCTTGGTATATACCATTACTTGTATGAATATATTTGCTATATCCAAAACCATAAGTTATATAATAATCATTATCATCTGGAGCAGGATTTATTGCTAAAGACCATATTTTTTGAGTTTCTAAATCTTTTAAATACATTATTTCAGATGGAACATCTTCTACTTGACTATTATTCCATGCAGTTAATCTATTTAATCTACAATTTTTAAACCAAGTATAGCCTCCCATACCTTCTGTAACTACAGTTCCAAAATTTTCATTTGCCATTATGTTAGACCATACTGTTGGAAGTTTTTCATCTTTATTTACTCTAATAATATATTCACTACCATCTTTAGAAAATCCTCCATATTCATTATAATATTTTAATTCATCTGAATTTAATGATTTTCTTTCTTTCTCTTGCTCAACTATTGTTTTATTAGAATTATACAATTGTATATCTTTTGTTTTTTCTATATATTCATCTTCAAAATCTTTTAATTGTCTTGATATTCCTCCTAGTTGTGCATCAATTAATAAATTTGCTCTATATTCAATAATATTTTTTGAATCCTCATCTATATTATTTTGAATAATAAATATTCCTCCATTTATATTTTGCATATATCCTAAATTTTTATCTAGTATTGAATTTTGTATTTCCTCTTGTAAATAATTTTCATAATTCTTTTTTTCTTCATTTAAAATTACTAAATCTATTTTTATATTTTTTACTTTAAAATACTCATAAGCCTGTATTGCCTCTTTTACAACTTCTATATCATTTATATCTTTTATTTTTACCATTAATATAGGCAAATCTCCAGATATTCCATATTTCCAAAGTTCAGATGTAGGAGCATATTTAGGAATTTTTTCTTTATACATTAATAGTTTTAATGGATTTTGATATATTAAATATTTTAACATTTTTTGATATGTTTCTATATCTTTTGATTTTATTCCTAAATACATTGTTTCTGCTTCTGCTTTTACCTTTGTTAAGTTCATATTTTGGATAATTTTCTCTTCATTTAGGTTTTCGTTTATTAAATTAATTGCTTCTTCTCTATTATTTGAAATTGCCATTACTAAATTAAATATCACTTTTTCACTAGGTAAAATATTTATAGTTCTTCTCAATGCTATAACTGGATCCAATGTCATTTTCGTTTTATTACTAAATGGATTTGAATTTTTTATAGCTACTGGTAATTCACCATTTTGTCTACCTAAAAATTTTTCTTTATCAAATTCATATTCTAAATCTCCTATAGTTTTATTTTTTGTATATAGATTTACTGCTAAATATATATCTTCTTTTTTATTATCTCTTTGATTTCTTTTTACTAAAACTGTATTTGTATCTTCTAAAAATTCAAAAGATAAAAATAAATTATTAAATGCTTTGTGAGAATAATCTTGTTCTAAACTAGACAAAATTGGTTCAATAAAGCTACTTACTTCTATTGTTTCTTCTATATTTCCTAAGTTTTTGAGCTCAATTCTTCTAATTTCAACACTACTATTAGGAACAATAAAAGTTTTTGTTGTTGTTTCTATTCCTCCATCTTGTCTAATAATTTTATTCATTTCTGGTGTAAATTGTACTAAATATTTATCTGGTAAGCTTAAATAATTCATCTGACCAGATGTCCAAATTCTTTTAGTTTTAATATTTTTAAAAAAGAAAAATATTCCTTGTTCTACATCATCTGTTTTTTTGAATCTATTTATTACTATATCTTTATATTTACTATATCCATTTCCTTTCTGATCCATTACTATTAAGTAATTTTCACTAGATATAGCATTTATATTTTTTAATTTTTCATATGGCTTATTATATTCTCTTACTAAATAAGTTTCATAATCAATATTTTTTGTTTCTTCAATTCTTTCCTTTTTTTCTTTTGTTATAATAACATTTTCTGGCATTCTTTCTTCTAATAATATTTCTACCGCTTCTATTTCAGGATTTTCCATAAATCTTTTCTGTAAAATATTTTTATTAAATAAATTATTAATAGAAAGTAATATTAGTCCTTGATGATGTGCCATATATGTTTTTATAACTGCACTTTTTTCTCTTTTTTTTAATCTGCCAAAAGTATAATCAATAGATTCATAAAATCCATATTTATTATACATTCCTTCTTTTTCTAGTTTTTTTAGATTGTTTAATGTATCAATAGGATGGTCATTTAAGGCTAACATTGTTCCATATGATGATACTACCATCTCATCAATAAGACCCCTTTTTAGACCAAGCCATGGCACCCCAAAAGCTTTATATTGATAATTATTATTTAAATCTCTTAAATTAAAAGCTGCTTCTGATATTCCCCATGGAAGATTTAATTCTTTTGCATATTCTTTACCACACATTATTGCAAACTCGCTTGATTCGCTAATTATGCTTCCTGGATATTTAGGAATATTTATATTTGGCATTAAGTATTCAAACATTGTTCCAGACCAAGATATTAATCCTTTATATCTATTTAATGTTGTTAATGTTCTACTTAAACTATACCAATGCTTTGGAGAAACATCCTTTTTTGCAATAGCTATTAAACTTGCTTGTCTTGCTTCTGAAGCTAATAAATCATAATATGATGGTGTTAAACTATTATCCTCTACATTAAATCCTATAGAAAATATTCTATTTTCTTTACTATATAAATATTTAAAATCTGTATTATTAATTATGGTATCTATAATTTCTAACATTGTATTTATTTTATTTATAATTTCTGTAGTATTATTATTTATATTTTTACTATCTACTTTTTTCTCCTCTTCATTTAATTTTTTATTTTCTTTATCTATTTCTTTACTCTCTTCTTCTAAAAATTGCTTTAGGGTATATAAATATCCAATAAAATTACCACTATCTACAGTAGATACATATTTTGGACTAAGTGGCTCTAATGTTTTTATATTATACCAATTATATAGGTGTCCATTCCATTTTTGCATTTTATAAATTGTATCTGTCATTTTATATAATAAATTGATTGTATCTTCTAGATTTTCATATTTTAAATCATAGCTTGATACCACAGCTAAAAGTCCTAAGCCTATATTAGTTGGAGATGTTCTATATACTATTTGCTCTTTTCTATCTTCTTGATAATTGTCCGGTGGTAAAAAATTTGATTTTTCTGTAATATTTTCTTTAAAAAATTCCCAAGTTTTTTTACCTATTTGAAGTAAATATTTTTTTTCATCATTATTTAAATAATCTAATGCAAGTTTTTGCTCTTCTTTTTTACTAATATAACTCATTAAAGTAGGAGTAACAATCCATAAAACTCCTAATAATATTAAAAAAATGCTTTTATAGTTTGTAACTATTGCAAATAATATAATAAATATTCCTAAGAATATATTAATCCACATATCTTTATTATATGATAATACATCAGTTTTTGAATTTTTTTCTGCTTCTTCTGCTGTTGTCCATTCTAATAAATGTTTTTTACTATGGTACATCCTATATAATGTTTTTGTTATAGAATAACACATTGTATACGCTTTATCTGGAAGTAATCCTATTTCAATAATTGCTCTTAGTATACTTGCTTTTATTCCTGAAATTGATTTATAAAATGTTCTTTGAAAACCTTCTCCATCTTTTTTATATATTACCCTATTTATTATTTCTATTGCTGATGGCATAATCGCTGATAAAATAGTAATTATCATAACTGGCCATACATTTATTTTAAAAAAGTAACCTAATAAAATTAAAAATATTATTGTTAGTATAACAAATATTTCAAAAGTACTTTTTACTAAATTATTTAATATTTTATATTTTGAAATTATATTTAATGGATTATCTTTTTTTATTCCATCTTTATTTTTTATTTTGCTAAATAACCAAGTTAATATTTGCCAATCTCCTCTAATCCATCTACTTTGCCTTATTTTGTAAGACATATATGATGTAGGATATCCATCCATAAGCATAATATCTGTTGCAAGTCCACACTTTAAATATGAACCCTCTAATAAATCATGACTTAGAACTGTATTATCTGGCATTTCATTTTTTAATACTTCTGAAAAAACTTCTAAATTATATATTCCTTTCCCAGTATATATACCTTCTTTAAAATTATCTTGATATATATCTGATATTGCATTTGTATATGAATCTATTCCTGGTAATCCAGAATATAATTTAGTAAATTTGGTTTTACTTGCTGAAAGTAAACTAATTCCAACTCGTGGCTGTATTATTCCATGTCCGTTTTCTACAATTCCATTCTTTACCTCTGGTTTATTTAAAATATGTTCCATTGCACCTATTAATTCTAGCCCTGTATTTAAAACTAACTCTGTATCTGCGTCCAAAGTTATTACATATTTTATTTTTGGTATTTTATTTAAATCTATTGTATTTACTTTAAAATCACTTTTACTATTTTTTAAAATATATTCATTAAATTGATTTAATAAACCTCTTTTTCTTTCCCATCCTAAATAGCATTCCTCTTTTTCATTCCATATTCTTTTTCTATATATAAAATGAAATTTAGGAAATTCATCACTTTTATATTTTTCATTTAATTTTTTTGTTTCTTTTAATCCAAAATTACATATTTTCTCATCAAAATCTTCATTTTGTTTTGAACCACTCGATACATCTCCTAAAAGTGCAAAATAAATATTTTCACTTTTATTAGCAATATAATATACCTCTAATTTTTTCATTATTTCTTTTATTATTTCTTTTTTAGTTATTATCGTTGGTATTACAACAAATGTAGCCGCTTCTTTTGGTATTCCATTTTGTAAATCTAA
>CALXYR010000018.1 GCA_944393025.1 uncultured Clostridia bacterium
ACATGATGAGAAATTTATTGAAAAAGTGGCAACAAAAATTATAAATTTGGTAAAGTAAGTGAGAGACAAATTACAATAAGTAGAGTAGATAATAAAGTTAAAATTATCTACTCTTTATTACGTAATATTAATAAAAATTGTAATTTTTGCTTAAATATAAAATCATAGACAAAGAAAGTATTTGCATAATGCTTTTTTAGAAAAATTTTTAAAAAAGTATTGACAAGTGAATAGATATTCAACTATAATATATTAAGAGTTGAATAATTACTCAATTATTTTTACAAAAGTAGAGGAGGAAAACAATGGCAAAGAATGAATTTATATGTGATTGTAACATAATACACAAAGAGGTTGTGGATGATACATTAAAAAAGATGCCAGAACAAGACTTATTTAATAAAATAGCTGAGTTTTTTAAAATATTAGGTGATACAACAAGAACAAAAATATTATTTACATTAGATACAAACGAAATGTGTGTATGTGATATTGCAAATGTACTAAATATGAGTAAATCATCAATATCACATCAATTAGGAACTTTAAGAAGAAGTGGAATTGTAAAATGTAGAAAACAAGGAAAAGAAGTTTATTATATGTTAGATGACGATCATGTTAGGAAAGTTTTTGAAATAGCAAAAGAACATATAGAACACAAAAAATAATATTAAATAAAATTGGAGGTATATAAAATGAATAGTAAATTTAAAGTAAAAGGATTAGACTGTGCAAATTGTGCAGCAGAATTAGAAAGAGCAATTCAAAAAATTGAAGGAATAAAAAATGCTAATATAAGCTTTATGACAGAGAGAATGGAATTAGAATATGATGAAAATAATGAAGATGAGATTATAAAAAAAGTAAAGAAAGTTATAAAAAGAGAAGAACCAGATGTAACAATAGAAAAAATATAGGAGGCATTTTAGAATGAAAAAAAAATTAATTAGGATAATTATAGCATTCATTTTATTTGTTTTTTCTCTTGTTATAAAATTTGACAACGAATGGATAAATAATGGAGTATTTATTGTAAGTTATATTATTGTAGGATTTGAAATAATACGAAAAGCACTAAGAAATATTATTAGAGGTAAAGTATTTGATGAGAATTTCTTGATGACAGTAGCAACAATAGGAGCATTTGGAATAGGAGAATTTCCAGAGGCAGTAGCAGTAATGTTATTTTATCAAGTTGGAGAGTTATTCCAAAGTTATGCTGTAGATAAATCAAGAAAATCAATAGCAAGTTTAATGGATATAAGACCTGATTATGCGAATATATATAGAAATGGAATAGTGGAAAAAGTAAATCCAGATGAAGTAAAAATTGGAGATACTATCATTGTAAAACCAGGAGAAAAAATTCCATTAGATGGTGTAATTTTTGAAGGACAAACAACATTAGATACAAAAGCATTAACAGGAGAAAGTATGCCAAGAGAAGCTATTGAAGGTGATGAAGTTTTAAGTGGATGTATTAATATAAACGGAGTTATTAAAATAGAAGTAAAAAAAGAATTTGGTGAATCAACAGTAAGTAAAATATTAGATTTAGTAGAAAATGCAAGTAGTAAAAAATCTAAATCAGAAAATTTTATAACAAAATTTGCAAAATATTATACACCAGTAGTAGTAATAATAGCAGTAATTTTAGCAATTTTGCCACCACTTCTAATTTCAGGTCAAAATTTTAGTGATTGGATATATAAAGCATTATCATTCTTAGTTGTATCTTGTCCATGCGCATTAGTAATATCTATACCACTAGGTTTCTTTGGAGGAATTGGTGGAGCTTCTAAAATGGGAATTTTAATAAAAGGAAGTAATTATTTAGAAGCTTTATCAAATGTAGAAACAGTTGTATTTGATAAAACAGGAACATTAACAAAAGGAACATTTGAGGTACAAAAAGTAAATGCTATTGGAATATCGCAAGATGAACTATTAAAAATAGCTGCATATAGTGAACATTACTTAAACCACCCTATTTCAAAATCTATAAAAAAAGCATATGGAAAAGATATTGATGAGAAACAAATAATTAAAACACAAGAATTATCAGGACTTGGAATTTCAGCAAGAATTGGAGAAAAAGATGTTTTAGTTGGAAATGAAAAACTAATGAATGAACATCAAATTTCTTATACAAAGTGTAATGATATAGGTACTATTTTATATGTTGCAATAGAAAGAAAATATGTAGGATATATTATAATAGCAGATACAATAAAAGAAGATTCTAAAAATGCAATAAATGGATTAATGAAAAACAATGTTAAACAAACAGTTATGCTTACAGGAGATAGAAAACAAGTAGGAGAAGCTGTTAGTAAAGAACTAGGATTAGATAAGGTATATACTGAACTATTACCTGATGGAAAAGTAGAAAAAGTAGAAGAACTATTAAAAGAAAAATCAGAAAAAGGAAAATTAGCATTTGTAGGAGATGGAATAAATGATGCACCAGTTCTAGCTTTAGCAGATATAGGAATTGCAATGGGTGGTTTAGGAGCAGATAGTGCGATCGAAGCAGCAGATATCGTAATTATGACAGATGAGCCATCTAAGATTGTAAAAGCAATAAAATTATCTAAAAAAACAATGAGGATAGTAAAAGAGAATATTGTATTTGCTATTTTTATTAAGGTAGTAGTTTTAATATTAGCAGCATTTGGGGTATCCACAATGTGGGAATCAGTATTTGCAGATGTAGGTGTTTCTATTATCGCAATAATAAATGCCTTAAGAATATTAAGAGTAAAAAATATAAAATAAATTTTTAAAGAGCTATCACAGTGATAGTTCTTTTTTGTAAAAGGTTAAAAGCATTGAAAATAGTAGATAAAAAACTATATACCCCCTTATTTACAACATACCCAAATAAGGTATATAATATATCAGGTGGTGATGATATTGGAGAAAAAAACATATAGAACAGATGAAGAAAAGAAAATTATCAATAACAGAATAAATAGAATAGAAGGACAATTAAGAGGTGTCAAAAAAATGATAAGTGAAGATGCATATTGCAGAGATGTTCTTATTCAATTATCTGCTATTGAAAATTCTGTAAAAAGTTTGTCTAATCACGTTTTAGAGAAACATTTATATACCTGTGTAACTAGAGATTTAGAAAATGGAGATTTGGAAGTGATAGATGAACTTATAAACTTATTTAAAAAATTTAATAATTAGTAGGAGGTGTTAAAAATGAGAGAAACAATTATAAATGTAAAAGGTATGGTATGTGGGGGATGTGAAAATAGAATTAAAAATGCTTTAGAAGAAATTAAAGGTGTAGAAAAAGTAGAGGCTGATTATAAAACAGGAATAGTAAAAATACTTGCAAATGAAAATATAGACAGAAAGGCTATGAAAGATACAATAGAAGATATTGGATTTGAAGTAGTAAAGGAAAATTAATTATGAAAAAAGTAGTATTGTCAATAGAGGGAATGACTTGCAGTGCTTGTTCCAATGGATTAGAAAAATACTTAAACAAACAAGAAGGAATAAAATCAGCAGCCGTTAATCTTGTAATGGCAAATGCAAGTATTGAGTATGATGAAAAAATTTTAAATATTGATAATCTTAACGAATTTGTACGAAAAGCAGGTTTTAAAAGTTTAGGAGAATTTAAAGAAATAAAAATCGAAGAAAAAAATAAAAAAGAAAAGATTAAATTTATTATGTTCACAATACTTGCAATAATTTTAATGTATATTGCAATGGGACACATGATTCATTTACCAACATTAAGCATAATTGATGTAAATCAAAATCCTATTGGATATACAATATGTTTACTTGTATTTGCAATAATTTTTATGATTTATGGATTTGACATATTAAAAAATGGATATAAAAATTTAATACATAGAACTGCAAATATGGATACATTAGTTGGAATTGGAGTAATTAGTAGTTTTCTTTATAGTTTATATAATATGATCTTACTTTTTAGAGGAAATAATGAAGCTATCCATCATTTATATTTTGAATCAGTTGTAATGGTAATTTACTTTATAAAACTTGGAAGATATGTAGATGGAATTAGTAAAAACAAAACAAAAGAAGCTATACAAAAATTAGTGAAAATAACCCCAGAAAGTGCAACAATAAAAGTAAATGGAAAAGAAAAAATAGTTACAATAGATGAGGTACATAAAGGAGATATAGTAATAAGTAAGCCAGGAGAAAGAATTTCAGTAGATGGAGAAATTATAGATGGAAAAACTCATTTAGATGAATCTTTTATCACAGGAGAAAGTAAGCCTATAACCAAAAGTGTTGGTAACAAAGTAATTGCAGGAAGCATAAATTATGATGGATATATAGAATATAAAGCAGAAAAGATAGGCAAAGAGTCAGCTATATCAGAAATAGTAAAATTAGTTGTAGAAGCAAGTAATACAAAAGCTCCTATTGCAAAAATTGCAGACACAGTTTCTGGATATTTTGTACCAATAGTTATTGCTATTAGTATATTAACATTTATTATTTATTTAATTTTAGGGTATGGATTTGAAAATGCATTAATAACATTTGTAACTGTATTAGTAGTAGCTTGTCCTTGTAGTTTAGGATTAGCAACACCACTTGCAATAGTAGTATCAGAAGGAAAATGTGCAAGCAATGGAATTTTAATTAAAAAAAGCGAAATATTAGAAAATGCACAAAAAGTAAACACAATAGTTTTCGATAAAACAGGAACACTAACTTATGGAACATTAAAAATTGCTGAAATAAAAAACTATAGTAATATGAGTAATCAAAAACTACTACATTTAGTTGGATCAATAGAAAGTAAATCTACACATCCTATAGGAAAAGCATTTACAGATTATTTAAAAGATAATAAATTAGTAACATTACAAGTAAAAGAATTTGGAAATGTAAGTGGATTTGGAATTATAGGTAGAATAGATGAACAAAAATTTATTATAGGAAATTCTAAAATACTAGAAAGCTATAAGATAAAAAATATATATGAAAAAGATGAAAAAGAATTGGCAGCCAAAGGAAATAGTATTGTTTATGTTGTTCAAAATGAGAAAATAATAGCTTTAATTGGAGTAAATGATATTGTAAGAGAAAACAGCAGGCAAGTAATAAATGAACTAAATAGCAAAAATATTGATACAATTATGCTAACAGGAGATAACAAGGAGACGGCAGAAAAAATTGCAAAAGATATAGAAATAACTGAAGTAATTGCAAATGTATTGCCAAATGAAAAGACAAATATAATTAAAAAACTAAAACAGGAAAATAATTATGTCATGATGTGTGGAGATGGAATAAATGATAGCCCTGCACTTGCCATAGCAGATATTGGTGTTAGTGTAAAAAGTGGAACAGATATAGCAATGGATTCTTCAGATGTTATTTTAACTAAAAACGATTTAAACAGTATTTTGAATTTAATAGATATAAGTAAAAAAACAATAAGAATTATAAAACAAAATCTATTTTGGGCATTTTTCTATAATGCTCTAATGATTCCAATTGCAATTGGAATACTAAAACCAATTGGAATATCGATTAGCCCAATGGTTGCAAGTTTAGCTATGGTATTTAGTAGCATAACTGTGATATTAAATACATTAAGGTTAAAGAAAAAGTAAGTAGAAAGAATTGATAGAATTATCTATAGAAGCGAAAAAAATGGCGTTTTCATTATGAGTTGCTCAAATTACAATACTTAATGTAATCATTGCTACATTACTTATAAAGGAAACTTTAGTTGAAATGAAATTTATTAATTATGTAAAAAATCTACTTTTGACTTGATTTAAACTAAAATTTGTTTTTTACTTTTGTATACTTTATAATACTAACATAGTAAAATAAGATTTTGTAGGAAGGTGATATAGTGAAAAAATTAACAAGTAATGAATTAAGAAATTTATATTTAAATTTTTGGAAGGAAAAAGGTCATGCTATAATTAACCCTGCACCATTGATTCCAGTTGACGATAATTCGGTTTTGTTTACAACAGCTGGAATGCAACAATTAGTTCCTTTTTTTATGAGAAGAAACATTCAAAGGGTAAAATGTTGACAGACATCCAAAAATGCGTACGAACAGTTGATATTGAGGAAGTTGGAGATTTATGCCATCTAACGTGCTTTGAAATGCTAGGAGATTGGAGTTTAGGTGCTTATTGAAAAAATGAATCTATAAATAGGAAATATTATGCAACTTTAAGTTGCGCAACTCAAAGTGAAAATAATATTTTATTTTCAAAAGAAAAATTGACTTTTTTCCTGATATTTCAGTGCTTTTAACGATTTTTTTCTATACAACAAGGTTAAATTTCCTTGGGCCTAGAGGTATTTGCGAAGACACTTTTCTTATGAGCTAAAAATTATTCTTGTATATTTTTCCATTTTTAACATATACTAGCTTTAAGAGGTGAAGTATATGCTAAATTTTACAAAAATGACTGGACTTGGAAATGATTATATATATATTGATTGTACAGATGGTACAAAAATAAAAAATATTAAAGAACTTACCCAAAAGCTTAGCGATAGACATTTTGGAATAGGTTCAGATGGACTTATATTAATTTATAATTCAGATAATGATAATGCAGATTATAAAATGAGAATATTCAATAGTGATGGTACTGAAGCAGAAATGTGTGGAAATGGGATAAGGTGTGTGGCAAAACTTATTCATGATAAGAATTTAAGTAAAAAAGATAAAATTTCAATAGAAACATTAAGTGGAATAAAAAAAGTAAAGTTATTAGAAGATGAAAATGGAAAATGTAATGAAGTGATAGTAGATATGGGAGAACCAATATTTCAAGATAAAAATATACCATATAGTGTATATGAACCATTTAATAAAGATCTTGATATAGATGTTAATGAAGAAAAAATGAGATTTACAGTAGTATCAATGGGAAATCCGCATGCGATTACTTTTGTAGAAAATATAGATGATTTAAATATAAAAAAATATCGTCCCATAACTGCAAAAAATCCTATATTCCCTAATAAAACTAATGTAGAATTTGTTGAAATTATAGACAAAAACAATATAAAAGTAAGAGTGTGGGAAAGAGGCGTAGGAGAAACTTTTGCATGTGGTACAGGAGCTTGTGCAGCAGTTGTTGCAAGTGGACTAAATGGTTATACAGGTGAAAATGTAACAGTAGATTTACCAGGAGGAAAATTGCAGATTGAATGGGGAAAAGATAATCATATATATATGCAAGGAACTGCTACAAAAGTATTTGATGGAACTATAAATGAAGATGAATAAGGAAAAATTAAAATAAGCTGTGAACTGTTATAAGGGCACAGCTTAAAAAATTGATAAGAGTATTAGAAAGAATATATCAGAGTATATCGGAAAGTTCTAAATTAGAAATAGCATTTCGTGCTAATTCATCACATCTGTTATTATATGTATTATCTGCATGACCTTTTACTTTTATAAATTTAACATTATGAATATTACAAAGTTCTATTAGTTCTTTCCAAAGTTCCTTATTTTTTACATCTTTTTTATCAGAAGTTTTCCAATTATTTTTTTGCCAATTAATAACCCAATTTTGTAAAAAAGCATTAACAACATAAGCACTATCACTATAAAGATTAACTTTGCAAGGAAACTTTAGAAGCTTTAAAGCCTCTATTACTGCAGTTAATTCCATAACATTATTAGTAGTATCTTTTTTACCACCAGAAATTTCTTTTATATTATCTTTATACATAAGAATTGCTCCCCAACCACCAGGACCAGGATTACCAGAACAAGCACCATCTGTGTATATTGTAATTTCTTCCATAATAAACCTCCATAAAATTATTGTAAATTTTATTGTTTTATGATATTATATCAATAAAATAATTTTAGCACAATAGACAATTTACATTTATTATATTAGGGGGGAAAAATAATGAGCAGAGTTCTTGGAATAATTGCAGAATACAATCCATTTCATAATGGACATTTATATCATGTATCTGAGTCAAAACAAGAAACTGGTGCTCAATATGTAATAGCAATAATATCTGGTAATTTTGTACAAAGAGGAAATACCTCAATAACGAATAAATGGATAAAAGCAAGAATGGCTTTATTAAATGGAGTAGATTTAGTAATAGAACTTCCTACAATTTATAGTATATCAAGTGCAGAGAATTTTGCAGAAGGAGCAATAAAAATATTTAATTCATTAGGAATTGTAGATACTATATCTTTTGGAATGGAAGCTAGTGATATATCTACTTTAAATAATATAGCCAATGTTTTATATAATGAACCAAAAGAATATATTACAATGCTTTCACATGAACTAAAAAAAGGAAATTCTTTTCCAAAAGCTAGAGAAAACGCTTTAATGATGTATTTAAATGATATTAAAAGATATGCAAATGTGATGGCTGGTTCAAATAATATATTAGGAATAGAATACCTAAAAGCAATGAAAAAAACAAAAAGTATAATAAATCCAATAGGAATTAAAAGACAAAAAGTTTTGTATAATGATAAATATATTGTGGATGAATTCGCAAGTGCTACAGCAATAAGAAAAATGCTTATGACTAAGCAACTTAACGATATAAGTAAAGTTATGCCTAGAAATTCTTATTTGCTTTTAGGAGAAGAATTAAAAAAAGGGCATTATGTTATAGATATTTCAAAATTTGAAAAAGAAATTATATATACTTTAAGAAAAATGTCTTCAGAAGAAATTGCAAAACTTCCAGATGTTTCTGAAGGTTTAGAAAATTTAATTAAAAATGCTGCTGATTCTTGTAATACATTAGAAGAATTAATAAATATAGTTAAAACAAAAAGATTTACTCAAACAAGGATACAAAGAATACTTTTATATAGTTTACTTGGAATAACTAAAAAACAAATGGAAATTTCAAGAAAGATTACACCTTATGTAAGAGTACTTGGATTTAATAATAAAGGCAAAGAACTTATATCTGAGATGATGACATTAAATCCAAAACTAAACATAGTAACTTCTGTTAAAAGATATATTGATGATATAGCAAATAAAAATTTAAAAGAAATGTTAGAAACAGATATTTTAGCAACTAATATATATACATTAGGTTATTATTCTGACTCATATTCTAATTTGGATTATACAAACAAAATAGAAATTATATAATAATATATGAGAAAGGAAGTTAATTTTTAAATATGATTATAGGAATAACTGGGAGTTCAGGAGCTGGAAAAAGTATAATATGCAATATATTACAGAATGAATATAAGGTAAAAATAATAAATGCAGATGAAATTGCAAAAGAACTGTCTAAAAGCGAAAGTAACTATATAAAAGATATAATAAATAAATTTGGTAAAGAAATAGTAGATGAAAATGGAGAATTAAAAAGAAAAGAATTAGCTAAAATAATATATTCAAATACACATAAAAGAGAAGATTTAAATAATTGTACATTTAAATATATAAAAAAAGAGATAGAAAAACAAATAAATGCTACTGAAAAAGATTTAGCAATAATAATAGATGCACCATTATTATTTGAAAGTAAATTAAACGAGATTTGCAATAAAGTAATAGGAATTATTTCTAAAAAAGATTTACAAATAGAAAGAATTATCAAAAGAGATAATATTAGTTTTGATGAAGCAAAAAGTAGATTAAATGCTCAAAACGATAATAAATTCTATATAGAAAATTGCGATAGAATAATAGAAAATAATAATGATATATTACATATAGAAAATGAAATAAATAATATAGCAAAACTTTATGGGCTAATAAGAAAAAAATAAAATTAATTGACACATACGAACTAATGTTTTATAATATTCTTGGTGATGCTTATGAAAAATGTGCAAAGACAGATATTACATATAGATGTGAATAATGCTTTTTTAAGCTGGACAGCAATAGATAGATTGGCACAAGGAGAAAAAATAGACATTAGAGAAATAGAAGCTGTTATTGGTGGAGATGAAAGCAAAAGATCTGGAATTGTTTTAGCTAAAAGTATGAAAGCTAAAAGAAAAGGTGTATGTACTGGTGAAACTCTATACCAAGCAAGATTAAAATGTCCTAATTTGCAGGTCTTTAAAGGTGATTATCAAAGTTACAAAAAACATTCAGATAAATTATATAATTTGCTATTAAAATATACAGATAAAATAGAAAGATTTAGTATTGATGAATGTTTTTTAGATATGACAGAATATTTAAGAAATGATAGTTTAATAAATAAAGCTTATGAAATTAATAAAAGAGTAAAAAATGAATTAGGATTTACTGTGAATATAGGTGTTGCACACAATAAATTATTAGCTAAAATGGCATCAGATTTTACTAAACCAGATAGGGTTCATTCATTATTTGAAGAAGAAATACCAAATAAAATGTGGGTACTTCCTGTATCTGAATTATTTATGCTCGGTAAAAAGACTCTTCCAAAATTATACAGTATGGGAATAAAAACAATAGGAGATTTAGCAAAAAAAGATAAAACCGAAATAATAAAAAAATTTGGTAAACATGGACTTCTAATGTGGGAATATTCAAATGGAATAGATAATAGCAGTGTAAATTATATAAAAGAAAAACCAAAAGGAGTAGGAAACTCAGTTACATTACCACAAGATATTTATAATATAGAAAAAATAGAAGAAGTTCTTTTAGCACTTACAGAACAAGTAACTTATAGATTGCGTAGTTATAATATGTATGCAAATGTGGTAAATGTGCAATTAAGAACAAATGAATTTAAAGATTTTTCACATCAAAAAAGATTAATAAGGCCAACATCAAGTACAAAGTACATATATAAATTAGCAAAAGAATTATTAAGTCAAATGTATAAAAAAGGAACAGCTATTAGGCTAGTAGGAATTAGACTAGATGGATTAATAGATAAAGGTGAAATGCAATTATCATTATTTGATAATGATAATAATGTTAAGCAAGAAAATTTAGATAAAGTAATAGATGAACTGAAAAACAAATATGGCTATAAAAAAATAACAAGAGCGGGTAAAATAAATTTTGAATAAATTAACTAAAAACTGTTTACAAAAAGTCATAATATGATATAATTTGATAAAAATTGCAAAAGAAAAATATGAAAGGAATGAGTATAAAATGAGTGATGAAAAAGAAAAATTAGAAAAAGATGATGAAATTGTAAATCAAGAACCAAAAAAAGAAAGCAAGAATATATCAGAAAACAAAGAAGAAAAAATAAAAAAGGAAGCAAAAAATAAGGAAGAATCTAAAAATACAACTGAAACAAAAAAAGAAATACAAAAAGAAATTGCAAAAAATGAAGTAGAGCAAGAAAAGAAAGAAGAACCATCATCTGCTTTTAAAAAAGTAGAAAACAAAAAAGTAAAGAAAAAATCAAAACATACATTTTTAAAGTTAATTTTAATAATAATAATAATTTTAATTATTGCATATTTTGCATTTTTTATAAGAAATTACTTAATAATAAATGATATAAGAAATAAAGCAAGTAAATATAATAATATGACAAATTATTCATATATTACTTTAAATAAATATGAAAATGGTTCTTCAACTGCAATAACATTTATAAGAAAAGATAATAATATTAGATATGAAATAATAGATACTAACGAAGAAGAAAATGCAATTACAATATGGAAAGATTTAGAAACAAAAGAAGCAATTACTTCTTTCCCATATCAAAAAATTGCCATAAAAGGTAATGAAGAAGATATGATTAATATAACAGGAACTGTACCATTTGAATTTGCATATTATGGAAATGAAATAAACGGATTAGGACTATTTTCATTAATATATACAGAAGAATATAATGATAAAGAATGCTATATTATAGATCTTGGAGATAATTATAAAAAATGGATAGAAAAAGATACAGGAATTGTTTTAAAAACACAAAATGGAGAGAATTCTATAATTCAATTGTTGAATGTAGAAATAAATAATGTAGAAGAAGTATATAAGCCAGACTTAACAGGTTACGAAATTAGGAATAAATAAAAGTTTTATAAAATTGAATTAAAAATTAAATTTAGGTAATAATGTAAATATATACTATATGAAAGAAGGGAAGATATATGATTACAGAAGACCTAAATTTATTTTTATCTAATTTAAATATATTTTACAGAAAATTACAAAATTATCATTGGAATATAAAAGGAGAAGATTTTTTTATTGTTCATGCAAAATTAGAAGAACTATACAATGATATTAATGAACGAATTGATGAAATTGCAGAACATATATTAATAATAGGTAAGCAACCATTAGGAACAATGAAAGATTATTTAGAAAAATCTCAAATACAAGAAGCAAATAATGAAAAAATTTGTTCTAATAAGGTATATGAGACTCTTTTAAAAGATTATAGTATTTTGATTAATAATGCAGTTAAAATAAAAGAAGATGCAGATAATGAAAAAAAGCATGATACATCAGCTTTAATGGATGAATATTTACAAGATTTTAATAAAAAATCTTGGATGATTAGACAATTATTAATGAAGTAAATGTAGTTATATTTGATTTATTTTATGTAAAATGCTATAATATAAATAGCAATACCCCTATTAAGTCCCCGGATTGGTGGACAATAAAAAAGGAGAATGTGTTATGAATTTAGCAGAAAAAGTAAGAGAGAGACTGCAAAACAAGGCTGAAAAGAGAAGCGCGGAAACCCGTAATCAGATGAAAAAAGAGGTAGAGAAAATCGCCAACAGCATGACAACGCCGTTCAAGAGAATTTCGGAGAAGAAATTCAATCGAATGAGCAAGTATCATAAATGTCAGCTCATCAAGGCATTTCAGGACGAAGGATTCGAGGTGACATCTGAGCGGTGGAAGTGTGGATGGCTAGGAAAAGAGAAGACCTTCTACCGAATTTCGGTAGAAAAGATGAGAAGTTCCTCTAACTAATAAGTAAATATTTAATCTCCTACAGCGGTGTCCTATTTGGACACCGCGTTTTATGGTATCATAACATATAACTATTAAAGAAAAGATAATTTTAAGTGCATTCTTAAAATTTATATAAAAAATATTTAATAAAATATTTAATAATACTATTACTTATGATATAATACGAAAAAATATAAAGGAGAGGTTTTATTTATGGAAGAACAAACAAAAAACAAATATTTAATTGGAATACTAGGTGCTTTACTAGGAGCATTTATAGGAAGTATTCCATGGATACTTTTATATGTATTTGGCAATATGATTTATGCAATATTATCAATTTTAATAGTAGCAGGTGCATTTTATGGCTATAAACTTACAAAAGCAAAAATTGATAAAAAATTACCAATAATTTTATCAATAGCTTCTTTTATTGCTATAACAGCAACGATGTTACTTATTATACCAATTATATATATGGTAAAAGAAGAAGTACCTGTTTCAATTGAAACAATACAAATACTATATCAGTCAGAAGAATTTGTAACAGCAATATCAACAGATTACATAGTATCATTATTATTTTGCTTAGTTGTAATAGGAGGAATAGTAGTTAATTTAAATAAACAAATAAAACAAGGAATACCAGAGGAAGATATAAAAATAATTAGCCAAAATGTAGAAAATGATAAATTTTCTAAAGAAGACATAGAAACTGCAAGAGATATTTTTGAAAAAAATGATGCATTAAGTAAAAAACATACAATAACTAAAGAATTAATAGTAGAAGAATTAGAAAAAGAATTTGGTGAAGAAAAAGGAAAACAAATATTTGAATATTTACATATAGAAGGAGTTATAAAGAAAAAATCAAATAAATATTATTTTTCAGAAAAAGCACAAAAGAGTGCATATTATAGATATGGATTTTCAAGTGTTAAAAGATTTATTATTGTAATGGTAATAGCAATAATTTTAGCTTGCATAATTATATTTTCACAAGAAAACATGAAAAATAATATAGACAACAATATAGAAAATACACAAACAATTAATACATATAATATATTAAACACAGATATATCTTTAGAATTTGAAGAAAATATGAATTTACTTAGTAAAGAAGAAATAACATATTATTTTGGAGAAGAATTTGCAGAAGTATATGAAGCTATGATAGCTGATGAATATTTAGATAAAATAGTAATGGTAATGCAAAGTAGTAAAGATATGTTTAATGAGAATTATACAGCAAAACAATTTTTAGAAGATACAGCAAAAGCTTATGGAAATGAAGATGCAAAAATAGAAAAAAAAGAAATTGCAGGTCATGAATTTTATGTGTTAAATAGTGAATATGAATCAAATGATGGAAATATTTATTTAGAACAAAAATATGTATATGATTCAGGAGAAAATTTTGTTTGTATAATATTTGATAATTTAAAAGAAAACGCAATGAAACCTGAAAAAATAATAAAATAAAATGTGAATGTTTTGTAAAAAATATAGTAAGGTGCTTGACTAATATAATATAAAATGTTATATTAGTTAAGCACCTTACTAATTTTTGCTATATTTGTTTAGCATATTCATAGTAAAGGTGAAAATGTAATATAATTGAAAGGAATTATGAAATGGAGGTAAATATTTCTAATGAATTAAAAAAGCTAGATGTAGAAATAGGTAAAAGAATTTTTTCTATTTCAAAAGAAAAAAAGATAAAATTTCATCCAAGTCCATTGCAAGCTAAAATAGTAAAATACCTAATAGAAAATGAAGGAAGAGAAATATATCAAAAAGAACTAGAAGAAGTATTTGAAATAAGTAAAGCAACAATATCTGGTGCATTACTTACAATGGAAAAAAATTATACTATTAAAAGAGTTTCATCACAAAATGATGCTAGGCAAAAGAAAATAGTTTTAACAGAGAAAAGTAAAGAAATCTATAAAGAAGTAAAAGAAACATTTAAAATATTAAATGAAGAATTAATTAAAAACATATCAGAAAAAGAATTAGAAAATTTTTTAAGAACAATAGAAAAAATGAAAAAAAATATAAAAGGAATGAAGGAGGAATAGAAAAATATGATAAAAAAATTAATGAAATCAATAAGAGAATATAAAACTGCTAGCATATTAACACCAATTTGTGTTGCAATTGAAGTAGTATTAGAAATTATTATACCACTTCTTATGGCAAAATTAATAGATGATGGTGTATATGGTGGAGAAATGAATTTAGTATATAAAATAGGCTTAGAATTAATTTTATGTGCAGTTTTATCTTTAATATTTGGAATTTTGTCTGGTAGATTTGCAGCTAAAGCATCATCAGGCTTTGCCAAAAATTTAAGAAAAGATTTATACTATAAAGTACAAGATTTTTCTTTTACAAATATAGATACTTTTTCTACAAGTAGTTTAGTAACAAGGCTTACAACAGATGTTACAAATGTACAAAATGCTTTTCAAATGACTATAAGAATTGCAATAAGAACACCACTTATGTTAATAACTTCATTATTTTTTGCGATATCAATAAGTCCTAAGTTATCTTTAGTATTTTTGGTAATAATACCAATACTTGCAATTGGCTTGTATTCAATAATAACGAGAGTTCATCCTATTATGAAAAGAGTTTTTAAAACTTATGATAATTTAAATAATGTTGTAGAAGAGAATGTTGCAGGTATAAGAGTTGTTAAATCTTTTGTAATAGAAGAAAAAGAAAAAAAGAAGTTTGGAAAAGTATCTCAAAGTATATTTGAAGATTTTAGTAAAGCAGAAAAGATTATGGCATGTATTAGCCCATTAATGCAGTTTGCAATTTATTCTTGTATTTTAGCAATATCATGGTTTGGAGCTAAAATAATAATACAAACAGGTATGACTGAACTTACAACAGGTGAACTTATGACAATGTTTACATATTCTATACAAATATTATCAAGTTTAATGATGCTTTCTATGGTAATGGTTATGATTGCAATATCAAAATCATCAGCAGAAAGAATTGTAGAAGTATTAAATACAGAATCTGATATAAAAGATCCTAAAAAGCCAATAACAGAAGTAAAAGATGGATCAATTGAATTTAGAAATGTTAGTTTTAGCTATGTAAATAGTAAAAAGAAAGAATGTTTAAAAAATATTAATTTAAAAATAAAGTCAGGAGAAACAGTTGGAATAATTGGTGGAACAGGAAGCGGAAAGTCTAGTTTAGTTAATTTAATTCCAAGGTTATATAATGTAACAGAAGGAGAACTTTTAGTAGGAGGACAAAATGTAAAAAAATATCATATTGAATCACTTAGAAACCAGGTAGCTTGTGTACTTCAAAAAAATGTATTATTTTCAGGTACAATTACAGAAAATATTAAATGGGGAGATGAAAATGCTACTGATGAAGATGTAAAAAGAGTATGTAAATTAGCACAAGCAGATGAATTTATATCACAATTTCCAGATGGATATAACACATATATTGAAGAAGGTGGTACAAATGTATCTGGAGGACAAAAACAAAGATTATGTATTGCAAGAGCGCTTTTAAAACATCCTAAAATATTAATATTAGATGACTCAACAAGTGCAGTAGACACAAAAACAGATAGTTTAATTAGAAAAGCATTTAAAGAGGAAATTCCAAATACAACAAAAATAATTATCGCACAAAGAGTTTCATCAGTAGAAGATTGTGACAAAATAATTGTTATGGATAATGGAAAAATAAATGGTTTTGGAACACATAATGAACTTTTAAAAAATAACAAAATATATAAAGAAGTATATGAATCTCAAACGAAGGGAGGAAATACAGATGAATAAGAAAATACAAATAAGAAAAGGAACTGTAAAAAGACTATTAGGATATATAACAAAAAAATATAAAAAACAATTTGCTATAGTATTTATTTGTATAATATTTAGCAGTATAGCATCAGTTGCAGGTTCTCTATTTTTACAAATATTAATTGATGACTATATTACTCCTCTGTTAGGACAAGAAAATCCAGTATATACAGGACTATTAGGAGCTATAGGAGTAATGGTAATTATATATTTAGTAGGTATGTTAAGCTCATATTTATATAATAGATTAATGGCTGTAGTATCTCAAGGAGTTCTTAAAGATATAAGAGATGAAATGTTTGATAAAATGGAAGCACTTCCAATTAGATATTTTGACACACATACACATGGAGATATAATGAGTCATTATACAAATGATACTGATACATTAAGACAAATGTTTGCACAAAGCTTACCTTTTTGTATAATGTCAATTATTAGTATTATAGCTATATTATGTGCAATGGTATATTTAAATCCAATATTAACAATATTTATAGTAATATTTTCATTTTTAACAGTATTTATAACAAGGAAAATTGCTTCAAAAAGTTCCAAAAACTTTATAAGTCAACAGGCTTCTTTAGGAAAAGTAAATGGCTATATCGAAGAAATGCTAAATGGACAAAAAGTTATAAAAGTGTTTACACATGAAGAAAAAGCAAAAGAAGAATTTGACAAATTAAATGAACAATTAAATGAAGATATGTATAGAGCACATAAATATTCTAATATAATGATGCCTATTGCAAACAATTTAGGTAATTTACAATATGTATTAATTGCAATTGTAGGAACTATCCTAGCTTTAAGTGGAAATTTAGTACTTTCTGTAGGAACAATAGTATCATTTTTACAACTTACAAGAAATTTAACACAACCAGTAAATCAGGTAATGAACCAAATGAATGCAATTATTATGGCTTTGGCTGGTGCTGGAAGAATTTTTGAAATGATGGATGAAGAACCAGAACAAGATAATGGATATGTAACATTAGTTAATGTGAAAAGAGAAGGAGATAAATTAGTAGAAGTAAAAGAAAGAACAGGTTTATGGGCTTGGAAGCATCCACATCATGATGGCAGGTTAGAATATGTTGAACTTAAAGGACATATTGAAATGCAAAATGTAGACTTTGGATATGTTCCAGAAAAAACTGTACTTCATGATATTAGTCTATATGCAAAACCAGGACAAAAAATAGCATTTGTTGGTGCAACAGGTGCAGGTAAAACAACAATTACTAATTTACTAAATAGATTTTACGATATTGAAGATGGAAAAATTAGATATGACGGAATTAATATAAATAAAATAAAAAAAGGAGATTTAAGAAGATCTCTTGGAATGGTACTACAAGACACAAATTTATTTACAGGAACAATAAAGGAAAATATAAAATATGGTAATGAGAATGCTACAGATGAAGAAGTTATAGAAGCTGCAAAACTTGCAAATGCCCATGATTTTATAGAAAGATTACCAAAAGGATATGATACAAAACTTACTGGAAATGGGTCAGAATTATCACAAGGACAAAGACAGCTTTTATCCATAGCAAGAGTTGCAGTAAATAACCCACCAGTAATGATACTAGATGAAGCAACAAGCTCAATAGATACAAGAACAGAAAAAATAGTTCAAGATGGAATGGATAAATTAATGGAAGGTAGAACAGTATTTGTAATAGCACATAGACTCTCAACTGTAAGAAATTCAAAAGCAATTATGGTTATGGATCATGGTAGAATTATAGAAAGAGGAGAACATGATTACTTAATTGATTTGAAAGGTGTATATTATCAATTATATACAGGTGCATTTGAGCTAGAATAAATATAAAAAATAAGGAGCAAAAAAATGAAAAAATATTTTACATCAGAAAGTGTAACAGAAGGTCATCCAGATAAATTATGTGATTTAATATCAGATACTATATTAGATGAATATTTAAAACAAGACGAAAATTCAAGAGTTGCAGTAGAAACTTTTGCATCTAAAAATACTATAACTATAGCAGGTCAAATAACTTCTAAAGCAGATGTTAATGTAGAAGAATTAGTTAGAAAAGTCATAAAAGAAATTGGCTATGATAATGAAAATACAGATATAGATTATAGAACTTGTAAAATAGATATTAATATTACAAAACAGAGTACAGATATTGCAATGGGTGTAGATACTGGAGGAGCAGGAGACCAAGGAATTATGTTTGGGTATGCATCAAATGAAACAGAAAACTATATGCCATACGCAATAGATATGTCACACAAACTTGCAAAAAGATTAGCAGAGGTTAGAAAAGAAAAAATTATGCCATATTTACGACCAGATGGAAAAGTACAAGTAACAGTAGAATATGAAGAAAATAAACCTAAAAGAATTGAAACAATACTAATATCTACTCAGCATAATGAAAATATAAGCCAAGAAAAATTAAAAACAGATATAATAGAAAAAGTAATTAAAGCAGTTGTACCAAGTGATATGATAGATAAAAATACTAAAATTTATGTAAATCCTACAGGAAGATTTGTAATAGGTGGTCCTTTGGGAGATACAGGGCTAACAGGTAGAAAAATTATAGTAGATACTTATGGTGGTTATAGTAGACATGGAGGAGGAGCTTTTTCAGGAAAAGATGCAAGCAAAGTAGATAGAAGTGCAGCATATATGCTCCGCTATATTGCAAAAAATCTTGTGGCAAATGGTTATTGTGATAAATGTGAAATACAAATATCTTATGGTATAGGAATGAAAGAACCACTTTCAATATATATAAATACATTTAATACAGGAAAAAAATCAGATGAAGAGTTAGTAAAATTGGTAAAAGAAAAATTTAATTTAACTCCAAACGAAATTATTAAATATTTAGATTTAAAAAAACCAATATATACCAAGACAACAAACTATGGACATTTTGGTAAAAAAGATTAAAAAAAAAAAAAAGTAATAAAGATATAATATCTAAAA
>CALXYR010000019.1 GCA_944393025.1 uncultured Clostridia bacterium
GTCCTGTACTTTCATATTATATAGTAGAAAATGCAGATGAAGGAATAGATTTAGCAGAAAAGTTAATTGAATTTGGAGGACTTGGTCATTCAGCAGTAATTCATTCAGAAGATAAAGAAACAATATTAAAATTTTCAGAAAAAGTAAAAGTAGGAAGAATAATTGTGAATTCTCCGTCAACTCATGGAGCAATAGGTGATATATATAATACAAATATGCCGTCATTGACACTGGGATGTGGTACATTTGGTGGTAATTCGACAACAGCAAATGTATCAAGTGTGAACCTAATAAATATAAAAAGAGTTGCTAATAGGAGGGTTAATATGCAATGGTTTAAAATTCCAGAAAAAATATATTTTGAATCAGGATCAATAGCGTATTTAGAAAAAATGCCAGAGATAACAAGAGCATTTATTGTAACAGATCCTTTAATGATTGAGTTAGGATATATCGATAAAATATTATACCATTTAAGAAAAAGACATGAATATGTACATTCTGAGATTTTTTCAGAAGTAGAATCTGATCCATCATTTGACACAATAAATAAAGGTGTAAAAATGATGAATGAATTCAAACCAGATGTAATAATTGCAGTAGGTGGAGGAAGTCCAATAGATGCTGCAAAAGGAATGTGGTTATTTTATGAACATCCAGAAGCAGATATAGAAGGATTAAAACTTAAATTCATGGATATTAGAAAGCGTACTTATAAATTTCCAAAATTAGGAGAAAAAGCAAAATTTGTAGCAATACCTACAACATCTGGAACTGGATCAGAAGTTACATCATTTGCAGTAATAACAGATAAAAAGTTAAACAAAAAATATCCTTTGGCAGATTATGAGTTAACACCAGATGTAGCAATAGTTGACCCAGAATTAGTAATGAGTCTACCAAAGAGAATTACAGCAGATACCGGTATGGATGTTTTAACACACGCAATAGAAAGCTATGTTTCAAATATGGCATCAGACTATACTGATGGATTAGCAGAAAAAGCAGTAGAACTTGTATTTAAGAATATAAGAGAAGCATATAATAATGGAACTAATAAAGAAGCAAGAGAACATATGCATAATGCAAGTACAATAGCAGGAATGGCCTTTACAAATGCATTTTTAGGAATAAATCATTCACTTGCCCATAAAATTGGTGGAGAATTCCATGTATCACATGGTAGAGCAAATGCAATATTATTGCCATATGTTATAAGATACAACAGTAGTAAGCCTACTAAATTTGTATCATTTCCTAAATATGAGTACTTTATAGCAGACCAAAAATATGCTGACCTTTCAAGAAGAATGAACTTCCCAGCATATACAAATGAAGAAGGTGTAAATTCATTAATTGAAGAAATTAAAAAGTTAAATGCAGATTTAGGAATAGAGAGATGTTTTAAGGATACTGGAATTGATGAAAGTGAATTTATGGCAAAAGTAGATATGCTAGCAGAAAGAAGCTTTGAAGATCAATGTACAACAGCAAATCCAAGACTTCCATTAGTAAGTGAACTTAAACAAATATTAATAGACAGCTATTATGGTAACTAAAAACCAAAGATGAATATAAATAATTTTTTTGTTTCACATTAATTGAAAATTTATACCAATACTTTAATTGATTATACAAAAAATTAAAAAATAAATCCACATGTTATTGAAAAAATGTGGATTTTAATATATAATTCCAAAAGAAAATGTATTTACAAGGAAGAATAATATGATAATAATTCTAATTATTTTAATATGTATATTAATTATAACAGGGTTAGTAACAGGAAATTTTTTGTTCAATCTTGCATTAAATCCAAAAACTTCCAAAGCACTAATATTTAATAGTGAATTTGACGAGGCAAAAGAAAAACTAAGAATAGAAAATACTAAATGGCTAAATGAAAATGCAAAAAGCATAGAAATTGAAAATAAAAAAATAAATTTAAATGCTTATGAAGTTCAAAATAAAAAAGAAAGTAAAAATTGGGTTATTGCTGTTCACGGATATACAGATTCTGCATATTTTATGGTGAATTCAGCTAAAATGTTTTTAAATTATGGATACAATGTTTTAATGCCAGATTTAAGAGCTCATGGAAAAAGTGATGGCAAGTATATTGGAATGGGGTGGCTAGATAGATTAGATTTAATGTCTTGGATTGATTATTTAATTGCTACTTATGGGAATATAAAAATTATCTTATATGGAATTTCTATGGGAGCTGCTACTGTTATGATGACAAGTGGAGAAAAGTTGCCATCAAATGTAAGAGTTGCAATAGAAGATTGTGGATATACATCAGTATGGGAAGAATTTGCAGGAAAGTTAAAAACTTTATTTCATATGCCAACCTTTCCAGCATTATATAATGCAAATTTAATTACAAAAATAAGAGCAGGATATTCACTGAAAAAAGCATCAGCAATAAAACAAATTAAAAAAACAAAAATACCAACATTATTTATACATGGTGATCAAGATAAATTTGTTCCATTTTATATGTTGGATAAACTATATAATGCAGCAAATTGCCCAAAAGAAAAGTTGGTAATAAAAAATGCAGGACATGCTGAAGCACAATGGATAGAACCAGAGAAATATTGGCATACAGTTAGAAAATTTATAAAAAGATATATATAATTTCTAAATAAATGAAAGGGGTAAAAATGGCAAATTCAAAAATTATAATAGTAGAAGGACCACAAGGAGTAGGAAAAACAACAATAACAGATTATATAAGACATGCAATACCATATACTAATTTGTATAGATTAAGTGGAACAGCAGATATATCAATAGAGGGAAAAGAAAAGGCAAGAGTGATGTATGAAGACTTATTAGAATATATAGAAAAGTTACAAAATAAAAGTATTAACTTACTTTTTGATAGGACTTTTTTTACAGAAGAAATTTATTGCAGATTAGGATTTAAAGAATATTCTTTTTCAGATGTATATGAAAAATTAATAGACAAACTAGCTAGTCTTGATTTTGATATTTATTATATTACTTTGTATTTGAGTAATGTGGATGAATTTACTAAAAGACTAAATAGAGAAGGAAAAACAAAAGTAAAATTTACAGAATTTAACAAAAATAGTAGCAACAATCAGCAGAATGAATATTTAAAATTAGCAAAGGAAATAGAAAATAAATACAAAAACATTCATGTGATTAACATCGATAACAGTAGGAATCTTAATGATGTAAAAAAAGAGTTAAAAGAATTGCTTCAATGGAATTAAATAAATATTAGTAAAAGAGATATTTTGAATAATTAAAACAACAATACATATTGTTGTTTTAATTTGCTACTTGTATTTTAAGTCAAAAGTATGTATAATTGTAAATATTAATTCGGAAAGGAATGATAAAGGTATGGCAAATGTAAGTAAAGAAGAATTATTGCATATAGCAAATCTTGCAAACTTGAATATAAAAGATGAAGAAATAGATAGCTATTTAGCAAATTTAAAAGATATATTAAATTTTGCAGAAATAGTAAATAATGCAAATACAGAAGGATTACAAGAAACAATAGGAGAAAATGATAAATGTAATGTATTTAGAAAAGATGAAGTAAAAACTTTTGAAGATAATAAAATGTTAATACAAAATGCAAAAGAACAAGAGAGAAATATGTTTAAAATACCTAAAGTTATACAATAGGAGGTTTGTTATAGAATGAATATTACTAATTTAACAGTACATGAGCTTGTGGAAAAAATGAAAAACAAAGAATTAACATCAGAAGAAATTACAAAAGCTTATGTAGATAGAATAAATAATAAAGAACCAGATGTTAATGCATTTGTTACAACATTATGTAATGAAGCATTAGAAAAAGCAAAAGAGATAGATAGCAAAAGAGAAGCAGGAGAAAAAGTATCTAATTTTGCAGGAATCCCAGTAGGAATAAAAGATAATATTTGCACAAAAGGAATTAGAACAACATGTAGCTCAAAAATGCTTGAGGATTTTATAGCACCATATAATGCAACTGTTACAGAAAAATTATTAAAAGAAGATTTAATAGATTTAGGAAAATTAAATATGGATGAATTTGCAATGGGAGCATCAACAGAATATTCATATTTTAAGAAAACAAGCAATCCATGGAACTTGAATTGCGTTCCAGGGGGTTCATCTGGTGGTAGTGCAGCAGCAGTTGCAGGAGAACTTGTACCATGGGCTCTAGGAAGTGATACTGGGGGATCTATTCGTCAACCAGCAGCATTTTGCGGTGTAGTTGGATTAAAACCAACTTATGGATTAGTTTCAAGATATGGATTAGTTGCTTTTGCTTCATCACTAGATCAAATTGGTCCTATTACAAAAGACGTAACAGATGCAGCAATGCTTTTAAACATAATAGCAGGACATGACGAAAGAGATACAACATCATATGAAATTCCAAAAAAAGATTATACTAAAGCTTTAAATAAAAATATAAAAGGATTAAAAATAGGTGTCCCAAAAGAGTTTTTCGCAGAAGGAATAAATGAAGAAGTTAAGGCAAAATTAGAACAAGCAATAGAAACATATAAAAAACTAGGAGCAGAAGTAGAAGAATTTTCACTAGATATAGCAAAATATTCTTTAACTGCTTACTATATAATTGCTTGCGCAGAGGCAAGTTCAAACTTAGGAAGATTTGATGGAATACGCTATGGACATAGAACTGAGAATTACCAGAATTTAAAAGAACTATATAAAAATTCTAGAAGTGAGGGATTTGGAGCAGAAGTAAAAAGAAGAATCATACTTGGAACTTATGTACTTTCATCAGGATATTATGATGCATATTATAAAAAAGCTCAACAAGTTCGTACATTGGTAAAAAATGAGTTTAGTAAAGCATTTGAAAAATATGATGTAATATTAACACCAACAGCTCCAAATGTTGCATTTGAAATGGGTACAAAATCTAATAATCCATTAGAAATGTATTTAGCAGATATTTGTACAGTATCTGTAAATATTGCAGGTCTTCCAGCAATATCAATCCCATGTGGAGTAAATGGGGATAATATGCCTATAGGAATGCAATTAATTGGAAATAAATTTGAAGAAGAAAAGATATTAAATACAGCATATGCTTTTGAACAAGAATATGGATTTAGAGAAAAATATAAACCTGAGTTTAAGAAGTAGGGAGGAAATAAGATGTTAAATGAAAATTACGAGTTAATAATAGGATTAGAAGTGCATGCAGAGCTTTCAACAAAAACAAAAATATTTTGTTCTTGCCCTACAGAATTTGGAGCAGAACCAAATACTCATGTATGTCCTGTGTGCATGGCAATGCCAGGAGCACTTCCAGTATTAAATGAAAAAGTTGTAGAATATGCTGTAAAAGCAGGACTTGCAACAAATTGTCAAATATCACAAAATAGTAAAAACGATAGAAAAAACTATTTTTACCCAGATACACCAAGAGCTTATCAAATATCACAGTTTGATAAACCACTTTGTGAGCATGGATATATAGAAATAGACGATGACAAAGGAAATCCTAAGAAGATAGGAATTACTAGAATTCATATAGAAGATGATGCTGGAAAGTTAAATCACAATGAATTTAGTGGAGGAAGTTTAGTAGATTTAAATAGAGCAGGAGTTCCGCTAATAGAAATTGTTTCAGAACCAGATTTACGCACTAGTGAAGAAGTAGATAAATACTTAAAAAAATTGAAGGCAATACTTGAATATATAGAGGTATCAGACTGTAAAATGCAAGAAGGCTCATTTAGAGCAGATGTAAATGTTTCAGTAAGAAAAAAAGGTGAGAGCAAATTTGGTACAAGAACAGAAACAAAGAACATGAGTTCATTTAGAGCAATTACTAGAGAAATAGAATATGAAGCTAATAGACAAATTGAAATATTAGAAAATGGTGGAAAAGTAGAGCAAGAAACATTAAGATGGGATGATATTTCAGGAAAAACTTTTTCAATGAGAAATAAAGAAGATGCTGAGGATTACAGATATTTTCCAGAGCCAGATTTAGTAGCAATTAAACTTTCAAAAGAATATATAGAAAACATAAAAAATAATTTACCAGAAATGCCAGAAAGTAGAAAATCAAGATATATGGAAGAGTTTAAATTATCTGAAAAAGATGCAAGACTTTTAACTAATTCAAAATATTTATCAAACATGTTTGAATCTGCAGAAAAAATATGTGGTAATTCAAAAGCTGTAGCAAATTGGCTACTTTCAGATATCTCAAGAATATTAAATGAAAAAGAAATGGAACCCTCAGAGATTCCATTTGAGGCAGAACATTTAGCAAAATTAATTGAATTAATTGACAAAGGAACAATAAGCTCTGCAATTGGAAAGAAAGTAGTAGAAGAATTATTTATTAATCCAAAAAATCCAGAAGATATAATAAAAGAAAAAGGATGGATTCAAATTTCAGATGAAGGAGCTATTAAAGAAGTTGTAATGAAAATTTTGGAGAATAATCCTCAATCAATAGCAGATTATAAGGCAGGAAAAGATAGGGCACTTGGATTTTTAGTTGGACAAGCAATGAAAGAAACAAAAGGAAAAGCAAATCCTCAAATGCTTAATAAAATGTTTTTAGAAGAACTAAAAAAATAATTAAAAATTATAAAAAATTGTAAGAAAAAATAGAACATGAACATAAATAATGTGTGCATGTTCTATTTTTTGCATATGAAAGTTTAAAATACTCAAAAGTGGAAATAATATAATTAATACATATAAAGGAGAAAATAGTATATGAAAATTGGAGTAGCACTATCTGGGGGAGGAATAAAAGGATTAGCACATGCAGGAGTTCTTAAAGCATTAGAGGAAAACAAAATAAAAATAGATATAATAGGTGGAACGAGTGCAGGAAGCATGGTTGCAAGTTTATATGCAATGGGATATACACCAGATGAAATATTAGAATGCTTTAAAAGTAATTTTAATAAAATATTAGGTGGGAGAAAAATTAGTCTTATTTCATGCATTAAACATCTTATTAATAATGACTTTAGAATGCAAGGGTTAAGAAAAGGCGAAGATATAGAAAATGTATTTAAAAAATTAGCATATGGCAAAAATATAGATAATATTAGCAAAATTAATATGCCCATAGTAATTCCAAGTGTAGATTTAAATGATTCAAAAGAATATATTTTTACTAATAATATACCAAAAGGAGAAGAGAATAACACCAGATATATAACTGAAATAGGAATAGAAGAAGCAGTAAGAGCAAGTAGCAGTTTTCCAGCTATATTTAATTTATGCACAATTAATAAACATACATTTATAGATGGAGGAGCATTAAACAACATTCCAGTAAATGAAGTTAGAAAGCAGGGTGCAGATAAGGTTATAGCTGTAAAATTTGAAGAAGAAAAGATTAATGAAAATAGTAATATGATAGATATAGTAATGAAAACTATAGATATAATGGGAAGCAAAATAGTAGAAAATAATTTGAACAAGAGTGATTATATACTAAATATAGATGCTAGAGAAATAGGATTTTTAGATGCAAAAAACATTGAAAAATGTTTTATATATGGTTACGAAGCTGTGAATAAAAATATTGACAATATAAAAAGTTCGTTATAGGGACAGGTCTTAAAACGAACTTTTATTCGTTTTGGGGACAGGCTTTAAAAACAACTTCAAAAATAAAATTAATTTAAAACATTGAAAAATATTGAGAAAAATGGTATTATTGTATAAGTTATGTAATTGCAAATATAGGAGAAATTGTAAATGAAAAAATATATAAAATATGTAATAATAGCAGTTATTGTAATATTAATTATTACTATTCTAGTTATTTTAAATATTAATAAGAAAAAACAAGAAAATAAAAATGATGAGAAATTAAAGATAGTTACATCATTTTACCCAATGTATATTATAGCAGAAAATTTAGTAGAAGATACAACAGATGTAGAACTTGTAAATATGGCAGATATAAATGTTGGATGCTTACATGACTATACATTAACTACAGAAGATATGAAAAAACTAGAAGATGCAGATATATTTATAGAAAATGGACTTGGAATGGAAAGCTTTTTGTCTAAAATAATAAATTCAAATGAAGATATGTATATTTTAGATTCAAGTGCTAATATACAAAATCTAATACAAATTAATAATGAAATAAATCCACATATTTGGACAAGTATAGATAATTATATTTTGCAAGTTAAAAATATTTCTGAAGGATTACAAAAACAAGATTCTAAAAATGCACAAATTTACAAAAGAAATGAAAAAGAATATATAGAAAAATTAGAAAGCTTAAAAGAAAAATATTTAGAAAATCTAAAAAAATTAGAAGGAGAAAAAGCAATAATTTTAAATGAAGCATTTGAATATTTAGGACAAGAATTAAAGCTTAATATAACAACAATTGAAGTAGAACATGGAGAAAGTACTTTATCAGCAGACAAATTAAAAAATATAATAAATAAAGTAAAAAAAGAAAATATTAAAATAATAATAATAGATAAAAATGATAATAAATCAAATGCAGAAACTATTGCAAAAGAAACTGGTGCAAAAATATACGAATTAGATTCAGGATTAACAGGAAATTTAGACAAAAATGCATATTTAAATGCAATGGAACAAAACTTTATTCGTTTTAAGACCTGTCCCTAAAACGAATAAAAGTTCGTTTTAAGACCTGTCCCTAAAACGAATAAGGAGGAAAAATGGAGAAAGCTTGTGGATTACATTGTACTAAAATTAATAATATTAGTGTTAAAATAGGAAATGAAGAGATTCTAAAAAATATAAATATACATATTCATTGTGGAGAATTAACTGTTATAATAGGGAAAAATGGTGCTGGAAAAACTACACTACTTAAAGCTATTTTAGGAGAAATTGAACATACTGGAAACATAGTATTTATGGATCAAAAAGATAATATTACTAAAAAGATTAAAATTGGATATGTGCCACAAAGTATAAATATAGAAAAGCATATGCCTACAACAGTATATGACATGTTTGCTTCCTGTATTACACATATACCGGTATTTTTAAAAAAAGATAAAAAAATATATAATGAAATTAAAGAGCATTTAAAAATATTTGGAGCAGATATGCTTATTGATAAAAGCATTGGAGATTTATCGGGTGGAGAATTACAAAGGGTTCTTATAGCTATTGCAACAAAACCTGTTCCGAATTTACTTATTTTAGATGAACCAGTTTCTGGAATAGACAGAAATGGAATAAAAAATTTTTATAATATTATAAATAAACTAAAATCTGAATACGATATGTCTATTATTCTTGTATCACATGATTTAGAACTTACTAAAAAGTATGCAGATAAAGTGATTTTACTTGATAAAGAAGTAATAAAAGAGGGAAAAACAGAAGATGTATTTAAAAGTTTAGAATTTAAAAATAGATTTGAAGAATTATTATAGAATATATAAAGAAATGAGGAAGAAATGGAAGTAATAGATACAATATTAGAAACAATATTACCATTTGAGTTTATAGATTACGAGTTTATGAAAAATGCATTACTTGCTATAATACTAATTTCACCAATATTTGCAATATTGGGTACAATGATAGTAAACAATAAAATGGCATTTTTCTCAGATGCATTAGGACATTCAGCTTTAACAGGAATTGCTATTCGGAAGTTTATTAGGCATAAGCAACTTAAATTTAGGAATAATAATATTTGCAATTGGATTTGCACTACTTCTAAACTATGTTAAAAATAAAACTACATATGGAGCAGATACTATAATAAGTGTATTTTCGTCTATAGCAATAGCAATAGGATTAGCAATATTAGCACAAACAGGTAATTTTAACAGTTATTCAAGCTACTTAGTTGGAGATATTTTAAGTATAACAGATTTAGAAATATTATATGTATTTTTAATTGCCATAGTAGTATTTATATTTTGGTATTTTACATTTAATAAATTAAATGTTATTAGCATAAATAGTACATTAGCAAAAAGCAAAGGTATAAAAATTAAAAAAATTGATAATATTTTTGTAATATTAATAGCAATAGTTGTAATGATTTCAATTAGATGGATAGGTATATTATTAATAAATTCGTTACTTATTTTGCCAGCAGCCTCAAGTAGAAATATTGCAAAAAATATGAGATATTATCATTTGTATGCAGTAATATTTTCAGTATTTTCAGGAATAGTAGGACTTATTGTATCATATTACTTTAATGTTCCAACAGGTCCAATGATAGTAATATTATCAGGGGCAATTTATTTTGTAACATTATTTTTGAAGAAAAAAGTAAAAGAATAATTGCTGATTTATAAAGGAGGAAATAATGGAGAAGAAAAGAATTTTAACAGGAGATAGACCAACAGGAAAATTACATATAGGACATTATTTCGGCTCACTTAAAACTAGAGTTGAAATGCAAAATTCAGGTAAATATGACCCATATATATTAATAGCAGATGTGCAAGCATTAACAGACAATTTTAATAATCCAGAAAAAGTTAGAAAAAATGTAATAGAGGTTATGCTTGACTATTTATCTGTAGGTATTGATCCAGAAAAAACAACTATATATATTCAATCTATGATACCAGAAGTAGCAGAACTTACAGTGTTTTATTCTAATTTAGTTACTATTGCAAGGTTAGAACGAAATCCAACAGTAAAAACAGAAATAGCTCAAAAAAGAGAAATTTTTGGAGAAAGTGTTACATATGGATTTTTAGGATATCCTGTAAGTCAAGCTGCAGATATAACAGCATTTGAAGGAGAAATTATTCCAGTGGGAGAAGATCAGCTCCCTTTAATTGAACAATGCAGAGAAATAGTTAGAAAATTTAATAGTATATATGGAGAAGTTTTAAAAGAACCAGAAGCAGTATTATCTCAAACAAAAAGAATAAAAGGCTTAGATGGAAATGAAAAAATGGGAAAATCTTTAGGAAATGCTATATATCTTTCTGATACACCAGAAGAAATAATAAAAAAAGTAATGGGAGCTGTAACTGATCCTAATAGAATAAGAAAAGATGATAAAGGAAATCCAGATATATGTATGGTAGCATATTATCATAATTTATTTACAGATAAAAAAGAATGTGAAAAAATATGTAGTGAATGCAAGGAAGGAACAAGAGGATGTGTAGCATGTAAAAAAGAACTTGCAAAAAATATAATAGATTTTTTAGAACCAATTAGAGAAAAAAGAAAATATTATGAGGAAAGACCATACCTTGTAGAAAAAATGTTAATACAAGGTACAAATAAAGCAAGAGTAACTGCAAAAGAAACAATGAAAAAAGTAAAGAAAGCAATGAAATTAAATTATTTTGAATTTTAGTAGAAATGGAGAAAAAAAGATGTTTACAGACTATGTAAAAATAATTGCAAAAGCAGGAAATGGTGGGAATGGAGCAATTTCATTTAGAAGAGAAAAATATGTAGCAGCAGGTGGACCAGATGGAGGAGATGGAGGCAATGGAGGCAATATATATTTTGAAGTTGATCCAGATAGTAATACATTAATAGATTTTAGATATAATAAAAAATTTAAAGCAGAGAATGGAAAAAACGGAGAAGGTGCTCACAAGTATGGGAAAAGTGGAGAGGATCTTTATATAAAGGTTCCAATAGGAACAATTATAAGAGATGCAAAAACAAATAGAATTTTAGCTGACTTATCTCATAAAGGACAAAAAGAATTGATTTTAGTAGGAGGAAGAGGGGGAAAAGGAAATTCTCATTTTGCTACTTCTACAAGACAAGCACCAAGATTTGCACAAGACGGAGAAAATGGAGAAGAAAAAGAATTAATTTTAGAATTAAAGCTTTTAGCAGATGTTGGATTAATTGGATTTCCTAATGTAGGAAAATCAACATTTCTTTCAATGACTACATCTGCAACACCAAAAATTGCAGATTATCACTTTACTACATTAGAACCAAATCTAGGAGTAGTAAAAAATGAATATGGTGATAGCTTTGTGATTGCAGATATTCCGGGAATAATAGAAGGAGCAAGCCAAGGAACTGGACTTGGAATTCAATTTTTAAGACATATAGAAAGAACAAGATTATTACTTCATGTAATAGATGTATCTGGATCAGAAGGAAGAAATCCAGTAGATGATTTTTACAAAATAAATACTGAACTTGCAAAATATAGTGAAAAACTAAGTAAAAGAAAACAAATAATTGTTGCAAATAAAATAGATATAATGCAAAATGAAAATTTGTATTTAGAGCTTGAAAAAGTTGCAAAAGAAAACAAAATGGAAATATTTAAAATATCAGCAGCAACTAAACAAGGAATATCGGAGCTAATTAAATACGTATCACAAATATTAAAAACACTTCCAAAAGAAGATTTGACAGAAGTTATAGATAGAAAAGTGTATACATTAGAAGATGAAGAAGACTATAGAATAGAAAAAGAAGATGGAGTATTTGTAATAAAAGGTGAAGCAGTAGAAAGAGTAATGAGAAGAGTAAATATTGCAGACAATGAATCTTTATATTATTTCCAAAAAAGTTTAGAAGATTTAGGAGTAAATCAAAAGTTAAAAGAAATGGGTGTAAAAGAAGGAGATATTGTCAAAATTAATGATTACGAACTAGAATGGGAAGAATAAGAAAATAATATTAAATATTTAGAAAATATATATTAATTTTATCATATCATATATTAAAAATGTCAAATAAATACAAAAATTTGTTTGACATTTTTTTGTTTGTATGATACTATATTGTAAATTAAAGTTGGAGGGATGTTTAGATGGCAAATACTAAGAAAACAAGAAATAAAGAGTTAACAACTAGACAAAAGCAAATTTTAAGATACATTACTAAACAAATTGAACAAAATGGATATGCACCATCTGTTAGAGAAATAGGAAGAGCGGTTGGCCTAAGTTCTACAGCAACAGTTCATTGTTATTTAAAACAATTAGAAGCTATGAAGTATATTAAAAAAGAGAATCAAAAAGGTAGAACTTTAAGAATTATGAAAAAAGAAAATGATTTATATGATTCATCAAGAGTAGGAAAAGAGCCAAGTGAACCAGTTAAAGCTTTTTACAATAAAAAAGAAATGGTAGATGTACCAGTTGTTGGAAAAATAACTGCAGGTGCGCCAATATTAGCAGTAGAAAATATAACAGATACATTTCCTATACCATTAGACTTTGTTGGAAATAGTCAAAGTTTTATGCTTGTTGTAAGTGGAGAAAGTATGATTGAAGCAGGAATTTTTGATGGAGACTTTATACTAGTAAGAAGACAAAATGTAGCTGAAAATGGACAAATAGTAGTTGCATTAATAGATGATGAAGCTACAGTAAAAACATTTTACAAAGAAAATGGACATATAAGATTACAACCTGAAAATAGTACAATGGATCCAATAATAGTTCCAGATTGTCAAATCTTAGGAAAAGTAATTGGAGTATTTAGAAAAATGTAGATTATATAAAGAATAGAAGGGAAAGTAAAAGATGAGTTATGATGATTTTTGGTTTATAGATACTAGAGTTCAAACTAGAAACTTAAGAAGATGGCTCATTTGGTTTATATTATTATTTGCTTTTGTAACCATAGGAAGTATTATGGCTGTTAAAACAATGTATAAAGATATTGATATATATGCAATACAAGAATCAAATTTAGTTATTAAGGTAAATGAAGCAAAGGCAACAAATGTAAATGGGTATATTAAAGGTGAAATTAAAAATGATTATAATGAGATAGTTAGTGAAAAATATTTATGCTTTTTATTATATAATAAAAACAATGAACTAAAAGGAACAGAGTATATAGAGATAGGAACACTAAAACCAGGAGAGACAAAAAGTTATGAATTAAAATTTAAAAAAGATAATATAAACAGATTTTGTGTTTTAGTAACAGAAGAAAAAATATAAAAAATAATTAAAAAATGTATAATATAACTACCGTTTAATATAATATAAATATTAAAGGTAGTTTTTTTAGTAAAATAATTGATATTTTAGAATAAATGTAATATAATTGTAACAAAAATGTAATAAATATGAAATATAATAAAATTTTAGAAAGGAAGATTAAGTTTATGTTTAAGTGGGGACAAGATATAGGAATAGATTTAGGAACAGCAACAGTAATTGCATATGTAAAAGGAAAAGGAATTGTATTAAGAGAGCCTTCTGTTGTTGCAGTAGATAATAATAGCAATGAAGTTTTAGCAGTAGGAAAAGAAGCGAGAAGAATGTTAGGTAGAACTCCTGGAAATATTGTTGCTACAAGACCTTTACGAGATGGAGTGATTTCAAATTATACTGTTACAGAGAAAATGCTTAAATATTTTATAAATAAAATATGCGGAAAATTTATCTTTGCCCCAAGAATAATGATTTGTATACCATCACAAGTTACAGAAGTAGAGAAAAAAGCTGTTATAGATGCGGCATCACAAGCAGGAGCTAGAAAAGTATTTCTAATTGAAGAACCAATTGCAGCAGCAATAGGAGCAGGAATTGATATTTCTAAACCATGTGGAAATATGGTAGTTGATATAGGAGGAGGAACAGCTGATATAGCAGTTATATCTCTTGGAGGATCTGTAGTTAGTGAATCTTTAAAAGTAGCAGGAGATAAATTCGATGAAGCAATTGTAAAATATATAAAAAGAAAACATAATGTTATGATAGGAGAAAGAACTGCAGAGGACTTGAAAATAAATATAGGTTGTGTTTATCCTAAAATACAAGATACAGAAATGCAAATAAGAGGTAGAGATTTAATTACAGGATTACCAAAAAATATAAATATTCATTCTAGTGAAATGCTAGAAGCATTAATAGAACCAGCAATGATGATAGTAGATAGTGTCCATTCTGTATTAGAAAAAACTCCTCCAGAACTTGCAGCTGATATAAGTGATAAAGGAATTTATATGACAGGTGGAGGATGTTTGATTGACGGATTAGATAAGTTATTACAAGCCAAAACAGGTATAAATGTTATGATTGCACAAGATGCAATTTCATGTGTAGCACTTGGAACAGGAAAAGCTCTGGACAATTTAGATACATTAGATAGAACTAAAAGTAAATAAAAAGTTACTGTTCAGTATATTGAAAGCTTGGAATATTTATTGAAAAAGTTAATAAAAACAAATAACTTCTTCAATATAAAGTATATATGTTACATTAAACAGTAATAATAAAATAACTATATGCAAGGTTTATTTATTAAATACTTGCATATTTTAATAATAAATTATATAATTATATAGAGTTTATTATATAAAGGTGGATTAGATGAATAAAACAAAGAGAAAAATATTTGAAACATCAATGAGACTGTTTGCAGAAAAAGGGTACGATGCAACTAGTATAGAAGAAATAACTGCAACAGTAGGTGTGGCAAAAGGTACTTTATATTATCATTTTTCAAGTAAAGAAGAAATTTTTAATTTCTTAGTTGATGAAGGAATGAAACTTTTAAAAAATAGTATAAGTATTAAAACTGCAAATATAAATAATTCAATAGATAAATTACGAGCTATAGTTTTAATACAAATAAAAATATTATTCAAATACGAAAATTTTATAACAATTATTCTTAGTCAAATTTGGGGGAATGATGAAAGAAGTAATTTATGTAAAAAATATGTATTTGAATATATACAAATGATAGAAGAAATAGTAAAAGTCGGAATAAAAAGAGAAGAAATAGTAAATAGAGATTCGGATATAATATCTTCTGGGATATTTGGATTTACTTGTTCAAGTTACATATACAAAATGAGACATGATAAAGAAGATGTTAAAAAAATATTTGAAGAGGTTGACAATTCTTTTCTTAAAAAATTACAAGCTTAATATATATATAAATAGGAGTGAAAATTAAATGAGAATATTAAAAGATTTTAAAGTTCCAAATTTTAAATTTCCTAAATTTAAAATGAAAGAATTATCAGAAATTGATGAAGTAAAAGTAGATTATGATAAAGTAAAGAAAGTAGAAGAAAATCAAAAAAAGAAAGATTTAAAAAACTATGAATCAACATCTTTTGAAACAGTTAAAGAAATATTTATAAATTCTTCTAAAGAATTCGCAGATAGAACATTTTTATTAGAAAAGTTTAATCCTAAAGAAAACTGGACAGAAATTACATATAATCAATTTAAAAATGAAGTAATCGGATTAGGAACAGCATTAATAAGAAAACTTAATCTAAAAGATACTAGGGTTGTTATAATAGGTGAAAACACACATCATTGGTATGTATCATATATGACAATGCTTTGTGGAGTAGGAATTGCTGTACCTGTAGATAAAGAATTACCAGAAAATGAAATAGAAAATGTTATAAAAAGAGCAAAAGCTTCTGCAGTAATTTTTTCTACTAAAAAAGCAGAAACAATAAAAAAAGTTTCAGAAAATTTACCAGATGTTAAATATTTTATACAAATGAATTCTAATCAAGAGCTAGAAGGAAAATTTGTGGGACTAGATTACTTAATAGAAGAAGGAAAAACTTTAGTTAATAGTGGAGACAATAGCTTTATGTCTATAGAAATAGATCCAGATGAATTCAAAGTGTTAATTTTTACTTCTGGAACAACATCAAATGCAAAAGGTGTTATGTTATGTAATAGAAATTTGGCTCAAAATGTAAATGCTGCAACAGCATATGTAAAATTAACTCCAGAAGATAGATTAATGTCTATACTTCCATTACATCATACATATGAATCTTCAATAGGATTTTTATTACCTTTTGGAGTAGGATGTTCTATAAGTGTATGCCAAGGGCTAAAACATATAGTATCAGATTTACAAGAAACGAAACCAACAGCATTATTAACAGTTCCTTTACTTGTTGAAAATTTATACAGAAAAATTAATGCTAACATTAAAAAGAGTAAAAAAGATGGACTAGTGAATTCAATGATTCATGTTACAAATGCATTAAAAACAGTTGGTGTAGATATAAAGAGAAAAGTTTTTAACGAAATATATGAAAATTTAGGCGGAAGATTAAGGATTATAGTTTCTGCAGCAGCACCAATAGATGCTAAAATAGGAAAATGGGTAGAGGATATAGGTATACTATTCTTACAAGGATATGGTTTAACAGAAACAGCACCAATTGCAGCATTGACACCAGATTTTCAAACTAAAGTAGGCTCAGCAGGGAAAGCTGTAATAGATGCAAAACTTAGAATAGATAATCCAAATGAAAATGGAGAAGGAGAAGTATTAATAGCAAGTAAAACACTAATGCTTGGATATTATGAAGATGAAGAAGCAACAAGGGAAGCAATTTTTGAAGAAGATGGAGAAAGATGGTTTCATTCAGGTGATGTAGGATATATGGATAATGATGGATTTTTATATATAACAGGTAGAAGCAAAAATGTTATAGTTACTCAAAACGGAAAAAATATATATCCTGAAGAAATAGAACTAATGCTTTCAAAACATACAGAAATAAAAGAATGTATGGTTTATGGAAAAGAAGTAGAAGGTGAAAAAGAATTAATTATTACAGCTAGGGTTATTCCAAATTATGAAGTTATAGAAGAAAAATATGGAAAAGATTTATCTGAAGATGAAATATATAAAATAATTTGGGAGAGAATTAAAGAAGTAAATAAAGAATTAACTTCATATAAAGCTATTAAAAAGTTAGAAATTAAACATGATGAATTTGTAAAAACAACAACAATGAAAATTAAAAGATTTGAAGAAATTAAAAAGAGTAAATAAAATTTATATATCCGTAAGAAAAAAAGACAAAAATTCTACAAAAAAATACTTGACTTAAAGAAAAAGTTGTAATAAAATGTTATTGAAAAGTAAAAAATCCTATAATAAAATTATAAATTTAACTTACGGAAATAAGCGTTACATAGGATAAAGGAGGTTAGGTTTACAATGTCTAGATCTGGCATAGTAAACGTGAGAATGGTAATCACGGAAGAAAAGATATTATCAAATATTGATAAAGTTCAAAAATTAATAAATCCAAATAGCAAAAAACAAATAATACAATTAGATGATGATGCATATTTTAAAGATTTAATAGAATCTATAAAAACATATTTAATAGAATATCCAAAAAAGAAAAATTTCCCTATAAGTGTATATAAAGCAGCTTATGGATTAGTTGAGTATGCAACAAATCAATTTGAAGAAAATACAAAAAAGATAGAAGGCTTAATAAGACAAAGGGAAAAGAATATTTCTTTAGCAGCTAGTTTAAAAGATGCATTATATGCAGTAGAAAATAAATCAGAAGATTGGAAAGAAACTATAAAAAATTTATCATCTGATTTTTCAGAGGATATAATAGAAACTTTAGGATTAATTGGAAGAAGTAAATCTCAAACTTCTCAGAATTGTCAGGATGCAGTAAAATTAATTAATGCTAGAATAGGAAATTTAGAAACAAACTTGCATATAGAAATTGATATGGAAAGAATTGAAGATAGATCAAAAGCATTAAGTTATATAGGTATTGAAGTAGCAGATGCATTAAAATTAATTCCTACTCCAGAAGAACCTGTAGAAAATATAGTTAATAATGAAGTAGAAGAAGTTTTAGAAACAATAAATCCAGAACAAGAAATAGAAAATCAACAATATTTAGAACAAACTAGAGTAGAAGTAAAACCTTCATTATGGCAAAAAATTAAAAATAGTAAAGTAGTAAAAGCAATAAAATATATAATGAAGATTAAAGTAACTATAGAAATTCCAAATGCATTGCCAGAAGGAAGAGGAGAAAAATAATAAATTTAAGATAAAAAAGATGACAAATTTATAATGTCATCTTTTTCTTATTTTTTTGTATAGGAAAAATCAACTTTTCACTTAATATTTCAGTATTTTAAACGATTTTTACTATACAACAAGGTTAGGCATCCTTAGACTGTCCGAGCGAAGCGAGTGACATGTATTTCGCACTTGCTTCAGAGGC
>CALXYR010000020.1 GCA_944393025.1 uncultured Clostridia bacterium
TCTCCATATAATTCATGTGCTTTTCCATATGCTATATCTTTAATTGTTTGTTCACACCCATCAATATGTGGAGCACATTTTTCAGGTGATATTGGACTTATTTTTTCACACATATCTGCAATTTTGTTTGTATTTGTTACAACAACTTCATATGCCTTTTCTTCACCCAAATATTCAAATTCTTTAAGCATTTCTTCTGTTGTTCTTAAATATAATGGTGCTTGTTCATCTGCATCATCATAACCCTGTCCAGCCATTAAAATTCTTCTATATATTTCATCTTGTGGATCCATAAAATGTACATCACAGGTTGCTACTACTGGTTTGCCTAACTTTTCTCCTAATTCTACTATCTTTTTATTTATGTCTTCTAATGCTTTAACATCTGGAACAGTTTCATTTCTAACCATAAACATATTATTTCCTAATGGCTGTATCTCTAAATAATCATAATCTGATGCTATTGCTTCTATTTCTTCATCTGTTTTTCCTGCTACTATAGCTCTATATATTTCTCCTTGTTCACATGCACTCCCTAGTATTAAACCCTCAGAATATTGCTTATATATAGATTTTAATATACGAGGCTTTTTATAAAAATAATGTAAATGTGAAATTGAAACTAATTTATATAAATTTTTTAGTCCTACATAATTTTGCGCTAAAATAATTGCATGATATGTTGGTAGTCTTCTAAAATCTGTATTTCCGGCACATATTTTATCAATATCTTCTATCTTTTTTGCTCCTTTATCTTTTAACATATCTAGCATAACCTTTAAAACTTTAACTGTTGTATCAACATCATCTAATGCTCTATGAGCAACCTCTACTTTTATTCCTAAATTTTCAGCAATTATTCCTAATTTATATTTTTTATATTCTGGAAATAATTCTTTAGCTAGCCTTAAGGTGTCCATATATGTATTATTTAATGTATATCCTAGTTCTCCTGCATTATGTTTTAAAAAACCTATATCAAAATCAGCATTATGTGCTACTAATACAGAATCTCCAATAAATTCTAGCATCTTTGGAAAAACTTTATCTATTGTTTCTGCATCCTTAACCATTTCGTCTGTAATATTAGTTACTTCTACAACTCTTTGTGGTATTGGTTTTTCTGGATTTACAAAACAAGAAAATTCATCTATAACTTCACCATTTTTCACTTTCATAATACCTATTTCAGTTATTTTTTCAGTTCTAAATGAAAATCCTGTTGTTTCTAAATCTAGTACACAATAAGTTATATTATCTAGTTCTTGTCCTTTTGGAAATGCTACTACTGGAATTCTATCTGGTGCTAAATATGCTTCAACACCATATATTACTTTTAAATCTGGATTTTTTTCACAAAAATGATGAGCTTCTGGAAAAGCTTGTACAACTCCATGATCTGTGATAGCAATAGATTTCATTCCCCATTTAGCAGCTCTTTTTAATAAATCGGTTGCTGAAGTCATTCCATCCATTTGGCTCATTTGTGTATGCATATGGAGTTCCACTCTTTTTTCTTTTGATTCATCTTTTCTTGATTCTCTTTTTATTCCTGTGCTTTCTATTATAACATGTGCAATAACTCCAAGTTCTTTAGCAAATGGATCAAATTGGGCTGTACCTTCTAATTTTATTCCTTTTGCACCTTTAATTCTTTTAATTAATTCTTTTGATTTATCTCCTTCAGAAAAAACTTTACAAGTAATTGTACTACTACCATCATATAAATCAAACATAACAAGTACTTTTCCACTTTTTAATTCTCTAGAATCTATGTTTAGTACTTCTCCATCTAAAATTACTTTTCCACTATCTACACTTAAGTCTATAATTTTCACTAATTGTTCTTTTAATTTTAAACTTCTTCCATATATAAGTGGCGATATTTCTTCATTTTCTTGTGGAACTTCTATAGATACACTAACTTCTTGTTGAGTTTCTTTACTCTTCTCATTTTCGTTATTATTCAAATTTTCTTCTTGCTTTGTCTCTTGTAACATTTTTTGAGCTTGTGCAATAGCTTCTTGTTCAAGTTTTTTTGCATGTTCTAAATATTGTTTAATTGCTTCTTCTGATATATTTTCTATAAAACTTATTTTATATTTTAAATTATATATGTTTTCTAAAATTTCTGAAATAATTTGGTCAAAATGATTAGCTTCTAATACAGATTTTCCCTTTAATTGCATATTTACAATTATATTATTCTCTTCAACTTTAATATTACTGTTTCGTAAAAAAGCCTTACTTAAAGGATGTTTATGTGCTAAATAACATATTACTAAATTCCACTCTTTTTCTAAATCTATTTCTTGTTTTTTAGTATATTCAACCTTTATATTTGCTTCAAAAACATTAAATCTTTGTTTTAAATATTTTTCAAATTTATATATATCTTCTATTTTTATAAATTCATCTGTAATAATTATAAGTTCTAATTTATTTGTTTTCTTAAATAAATTAATAGCTTTAATTTTGCCAGAATTTAGAGCAAAGCTTTCTGAATTATAATCTTTAAATATTTCTTTAATTGTTTTTTCCATTATTTTTGCCCCCACTTTTACTCTATGCTAATTTGCAATGAATCTTCAGATTTTTTTCTACTCTCATCTCTATATTGACTTATATTAATAAGTTTACCATTAATTATGACTGGCTTTGCACACCTTGAAATATTATCTACATATTCTCTTTCATCTTCTCTTACCTCTACAGTAAATTCATTATTAACTTGTAATCCATCAGCTACTATATCACCTGCTTCATTAATAACTACTATATCTTCCTGACTTGTTTTCTTTAAAAAATATTTTTGATTATGATATGAAAAAGAATTTTGTCTATTTCTAATAGCTTGTTCAAAAGATCCTTCAAAATCAAGCCCTTTAATATCATCATAATTTGTTATATAATCATAGTCAAACATTTTATGTTCTTTTTTAACAGCAAATAATGTTTCTTTGGCATCTTTTAAACTTTCATTCCAGCCGTTAAAAATTCTAGGTTCTCCATTACCATCTTTTTCTCTTACCATCCCATCACTATCCACTCTAATAAAATGATGTCCTGTATTTTTACCCTCTGGAGCTCTATATATTACTAAATATTCATCTTCTTGCAATTTAGTATTTCCTAGAAGTCTAACAAATGGAAATCTTTCTAATATTGTAGAAATACTTTCATTTATATTACTTTGATAAGTTGGAAAAATACATTGATCAATTCTTAATGCATAGCCACCGCAATTAATTCGTTGATTAAAAAAATATGTTGTACTTTCCTCAATAGCATCTTCTAGTTCTTTATTGTTATCTTCTCCATAAGGATGTTCTGAAAATAGTTGCATATAATGATTAATTGTAGACATATATCTACTTGTATGTGGTATTCTATTTTTCATAATATCAATAAATACTTCTATTGAATCTTCTCCAAACTCTTCCATAATTATTTTTCTTAATAAGATATCTACAATTGCATGCTTTCTACCAATTTCAAATTTGTGGTTTCCTCTCCATGTTTTAGTAAGTTCTACCAAATATATATATTCTAATTCTTCTTGTGAAAAAATACAATCTTTATACCTTGCTAAAAAATTCTTATCTGTTAATTTGCTTTTAAATTCTTTGAGCATATCTGCACTTTTATTTTCTCCATATTTTTCTGCAAAATACTCAAATAGAATATCTTCAAAATCCTGATAAACACTCTCAGTAGTAGAAGAAACAAAATCTGCTTTAAACATTTCTTTCCAATTACTTACCTTAGCCTCTAAATCTCTAATTATTAATTTTCTTACTATTTCTTTTAACTCATTTTCAAAATATAGATCATCCATAAATTCTCACCAATATTATTTTTTCATGGATTAATGCAACAATCTTCCTACATCATTAAATGCTACATAAATTGATAAGGTTATTAAGGCTAAAAATCCAATCATTTGTAATTTCAATTCAAAGTTTTCTTTAAGTGGTTTCCTTCTAATTAATTCAATTATATATATTAGTATTTTTCCTCCATCAAGTGGTGGAAATGGAAGTAAATTTGTTACACCAAGTGACATAGATATTAAAGCCATTATATATAAAAAGTCAATAATTCCACTTGTTTGAGCTACTACGCCAGATATTCCAATAGGTCCCATTAAATCATTTGGTGTTACTGCTCCAGTAAATATTAATTTTACACTTTCAACCATTGATAAAATAAAATTTCCTGTTGAACTAATTGCTATTACAAAATTTCCAGAAACTATAAATACTAATATTATATATAATAAAATTGCAAATAAAATATTAACTAGCCCACCTGCTGCCACAATAGCCATCTTTTTTGTAATACTTGCCTTGCTAAAAGAACCCTCCTCTTCAGAGCGTTCTTCTTCTCCTAACATATTTACAAAACCACCGAAGTGGAATTAATCTAATTGCATATTTAGTGTTTATTGTTTCTTTTTTCCATATTATTGGACCAAATCCTATTGCAAATTCATTAACTTTAATCTTACATAAACGTGCAACTAAAAAATGGCCAGTTTCATGTATTAAAACAAGAAATCCCAATATCACTATTATCTTTAAAGCTGTAATAATAAATCCCATAAATTAATTTCCTTCAATCTCTTTTAATTTATCAAAATTATATGATACTAAGTAAAAAATATGCAAATGGCAATATAAATATTACACTATCTATTCTATCCAATAGTCCTCCATGGCCTGGAATTAAATTGCTATAATCTTTTACTTCACAATATCTTTTAATACTAGATGCAGCTAAATCACCTATTTGACCTACTATACTTAAAAATACAGATATTCCAAAAATGTATATATAATTTATATTTAAATTATATATATAGTTACAAATTATTGTATATGTCATGTTAAAAATTATAGAGCCAAATACACCTGCAATACAGCCTTCAATAGATTTATTTGGACTTATCTTAGTAAATTTATGTTTTCCAAAATGTTTTCCAATAAAATATGCAAACATATCAGTTCCCCATGCAGCAAAAAATACATACCATATAATTATTTTTCCATTTTCCAAATTATCTCTTATTAATGGTGCAAACATTAGGAAAAATACAATATAGCATATTCCAAATAGCGAAATAGAAATATCAATAATATTTCTTTTCATTTCTGTAGTAATACTTTGCACAAATAATATTAGTATACATATTAATATTAATAGTACGACAATTGGCATAATATATACACTAGGTATAATATGCATTAAAGCAATTAAACCAGCTACAATATACCCTGGCCATTGTATAGGATTTGCTTTAGATTTAAATGCTTTATAAAATTCATGTAAACTCATAATAGCTACTATACTTACAAATATATCTACAATATATTTATTTCCAAATATTAGTATTATCGCAAATATTGGAAATAATATTATTCCTGATAAGATTCTTTTTATACTCATTTTTATGTCCTTTCTAAATTCATATTATTTGCCACCGAATTTTCTGTTTCTTGTTTCAAAAATATTTATTGCTTCTAATAAATCTTCTTCTGAGAAATCTGGCCAATATTTATTTGTAAATACAAATTCTGTATAAGCTAATTGCCATAATAAGAAATTACTTATTCTTAATTCTCCTCCTGGTCTTATAAGTAAATCTGGATTAGGTTCTCCCACTGTATATAAATTATTTTCTACTATTTCTTCATTTATTTCTTCTAGCTCTAATTCATCATTTTTAACTTTTTCAGATATTCTTTTTACTGCTCTTACAATTTCTGCTCTTCCACCATAATTAAAAGCTATATTTAATGTAAGTCCAGTATTATTTTTAGATTTTTCTACTATTTTTTCTATACTTTCCTTTATTCCTTTGTCTAAATTTTCTATGTCTCCTAATACTCTAATTTTTATATTTCTAAGACTCTCTTTATTTAAGAATTTATCTAAATAGGCTTTAAGTAATAACATTAAAGCACCGACTTCTTCTTTTGTTCTTTTCCAATTTTCTGTTGAAAAAGCATATACTGTCATATATTTAATTCCTATTTTATTTGCAAAAGAAGCAATTTTTTCTAAAGTTTCTGCTCCAGCTTTATGTCCTAATTTAGTATCTATTCCTTTTTCTCTTGCCCATCTTCTATTTCCATCCATAATAATTGCAATATGTTTTGGAAGTAAATCTTTTTCTATATTATCAATTTGCATGTATCTTTTCTCCTTATAGTAATAAGTTTATTATATTTTCAAATATCAATTAAAATTTAGTAAACTACCATTTATATACTCATTATTTCATTTTCTTTTTTTTGTAAAATTTTATCTATTTCTTCTACATATTTATCTGTTAATTTTTGTATATTATCTTCAGCACTTTTCAATTCATCTTCAGATATTTCAGAATTTTTTTGCATTGTTTTTGCTTCATCTATAGCATCTCTTCTAATACTTCTTACAGCTACTTTTGTTTCTTCAGCCATTTTTCTTATATCTTTTACTATTTCTTTTCTTCTTTCTTCATTTAATTCTGGAAATGTTAATCTTATTACTTTACCATCATTTGATGGATTTATTCCTATATCTGATTTTAATATTTCTTTTTCTATTTCTTTTAAAATACTTCCATCCCATGGTTGAATAACAATTAATCTAGCTTCTGGAACTGATATTCCTGCTACTTGATTAATTGGCGTTGGTGTTCCATAATAGTTAATTGAAATTTTATTTAATATTGCTGGATTTGCTCTTCCTGCTCTTATTTCAGCTAAATTTTCCTCATAAACACTTATTGATTTCATCATTTTTTCTTCAAATTTATCTAAATTCATATTTTTATTTGCACAAATATATTGTGCTCTCCTTTCTCTTTCATTATATTTTAAAATTTATATTTATATTATCATTTTATTAAAGTACCTATTTTTTCACCTTGTACAATTTTTATAATATTATCTGGCTTTGCTATTTCAAATACAACTAAATGAATATTATTATCTCTGCAAAGTGAAATTGCTGTTGAATCCATTACTTTTAAGTTGTTGCTTAATATATCTAAATATGATATCTCATCATATTTTATAGCATTCTTATCTACTTTTGGATCTGCTGAATATACTCCATCAATTGTCTTACCAACTAAAATAACCTCTGCTTCTATTTCAACTGCCCTTAATGCTGCTGCAGTATCAGTTGTAAAATATGGGTTACCTGTTCCACATCCAAATATTACTACTCTTCCTTTTTCTAAATGTCTTACTGCTCTTCTTTTTATATATGGTTCAGCTATTTCCCTCATTTCAATAGCTGTTTGAAGTCTTGTATATACGCCCTTTTCTTCTAAAGCATTTTGAAGGGCTAAACCATTCATTGTTGTAGCAAGCATTCCCATATAATCTGAGGTGGTCCTTTCCATTTTTTTATTTGCACCTCTCCAAAAATTTCCTCCTCCTACTACTACTGCAACCTCTGTTTTCATTTTAACTAATTCTTTTATTTGTTCACATATTTTATCCACTGTTTCTTCATCAATTCCATTTTTCTTTTCACCTGCTAAAGCTTCTCCACTTAACTTGAGAAGTATTCTTTTGTACTTATTTTCAGGCACTTTTAACACTCTCCTTATTATATATTTTAATTGATATATATTCTATCATATATTTATATTTTTTTTCTACCCTTTTTTTAAATTTTTTGTTTTTTGATTAATATATAATATTTTTTATTAAAAAAAAAAAAATATAAATAATAAATAAAATATAAATTTAAGGATTTTAATATGAATCAAATATTAGTTAATGGTCACAATAGACAAAACAATTCTCTATGTATAAAAAAAAATAATAAAAACAACATTTATAAAGCATTGTTTATTTTTTCTATTCTTTTACTTTTAATTTCTATTATATTTTTATTTGTTAAATTATATAAAAATTCTAAAAATGAGAGAATATCTCAAAAACTAAATGCTTCATATTCTGTCTCTACTTTATATTCAAAAAATATAATTTCTAACAGTATTGTTGTAGACAAATCTGAGCCTTTTGTAATTGGAATTATAAAAATAGATAAAATAAATGTAAATTATTCAATATTATCTATTAGTAATAATGAATTATTAGATATTTCAGTATGTAGATTTGCTGGTCCAATGCCAAATGAAATTGGAAATTTATGTATAGCTGGTCATAATTATGTGGATTATAAATTTTTTAGTAGGCTTAATGAATTAATAATTGGGGATATAATAACTATATATGATTTAAATGGCAATAATATTAATTATAAAATATATGATAAATATGAAACCACTTATGATAATACCTCTTGCACTTTTCAAGAAACAAATGGATTAAAACTTATTACTCTTGTCACTTGTAATAATGTTAATGGAAAAAGATTAGTAATTCATGCAAAAGAAATACCTTAAAACTTCTTTTAAGGTATTTCAATATATCTTACATTTTATTATAATCTTTTATTTTCTTATATGCATAAATTGCTAAAATAACACAAACAATTATAAAAAACATTACAGTAATATCTTCTGTTACACCTGTTTGAGGAAGATTATTTCCTGAAGTACTTGTTTTATTTACATTTGGTTGAACTATTGAATCGCTTGACATAGTATTCGCAGTCGTATTTGTTACTGTATTTGTTGTAGTATTGCTGTACAATGAATTAGTATTTGTTTCATTTACAGTATTTGTATTTGTTGTTTGATTTGATTGTATAAGATTATCTAAATCTATTATATCTGATGCTTGTACTGGTATAACACATATTCCTATTACTACTAATAAAACAACTAATAAAGCTACTATTTTTTTTGAATTTAACATATCTTACCTCTCCTTCTTCTTTAGATATATCTTCTTCTATTATTATTTATTAAATTTATAATTTTATTCATTAAATTATAAATAACATCTAGTACTATTGTACTATTATTTATTTTTCAAGTCAAGCATTTTTTATAAATTTATTTTTCAATTTTTAAATTCATTTTAAAACCTGTCCCCAGAACGAACTTTTTTTCGTTTTTAGACCTGTCCCTAAAACGAACTTTATACATTAAACCTGAATAATACTATATCTCCTTCTTGCATTATGTAGTCTTTTCCTTCTGAACGAACTAAACCTTTATCTTTTGCTGCATTCATACTTCCTTCTTTTATTAAATCATTATATGAAACAATTTCTGCTCTTATAAATCCTCTTTCTATATCACTATGTATTTTTCCAGCTGCGGCTGGCGCTTTTGTTCCTTTCTTTATTGTCCATGCTCTTACTTCTTGTTCACCTGCTGTCAAAAATGACATTAATCCTAATAAATTATAACTTGCTTTTATTACTTTATCTAATCCTGATTCTTTAAGTCCTAATGCATCTAACATTTCTTTTTTATCTTCTAAATTTAAACTAGCTAATTCTTCTTCTATTTTTACGCAAAGAGGAATTACTTCTGCATTTTCTGTTTTAGCATATTCTATTACTTGTCTAATATTTTCATCTTTTAATGGATTTGCAAGTTGTTCTTCTGATACATTTGCAATATATAATATTGGTTTTAAAGTTAATAAATATGTATCTCTTAGTATTTCTTGTTCTTCTTCATTGAACTCTAAAGTTCTTGCAGATTTTCCACTTTCCAATGTGCTTTTAATTCTTTCAAATAATTTTAATTCTTGTTCATATTTTTTATCTGCTTTTATTTTCTTTTTAGCACTATCAATTTTCTTATCTATTGTTTCTATATCTGCAAATATTAATTCTAAATTAATTGTTTCTATATCTCTGCTAGGATTTATATTTCCATCAACATGTACTATATTTGTATCTTCAAAACATCTTACCACTTCACAAATAGCATCAACTTCTCTTATATGTGATAAAAATTTATTTCCTAATCCTTCTCCTTTACTTGCCCCTTTTACTAATCCTGCAATATCAACAAATTCTACTATTGCATGTGTTGTCTTTTTTGAGTTATACATTTTAGTAAGTACTTCTAATCTTTCATCTGGAACTGGCACAACTCCAATATTTGGTTCTATTGTACAAAAAGGATAATTTGCACATTCTGCACCAGCATTTGTTATTGCATTAAACATTGTACTTTTTCCTACATTTGGTAAACCTACTATTCCTATTTTCATTTTTATTTATGCTAAAAGCATATCCTCCTCTCATATTCTCATATATATAAGTATATTTTATTTATATACCATAACTAATATTGTTATTCTGTATTTGTATCTATCATATCATTTATTGTTTCATTTAGCACATTAGCTACATTTTCATCTTTTGTCTCATTTACTGTTTCATTTATAATTTCATTTGTTGTTTCATTTACTATTTCATTTATAATTTCGTTTGTTGTTTCATTTACTATTTCATTTATAATTTCGTTTGTTGTTTCATTTACTATATCATTTATTGTTTCATTTGTTGTATTATTATTTACCTCATTTTGTATTATATCATTATTTATCTCATTAGTTTTATCATTCTCTTTTTCTTCTTCTAACTTTTTTAAATATTCTGGCCATGGATTTCTAGAATCTGGATCTGTAGGATCCCACCCTCTTATGTCACTTGGTGCATCTGATATTTTCATAGTAGTTGGTTTTCCTAGTGGTCCAGGATTTGAGCTAGAATAAAATTCAACTTGTGTTCCAACTGGACAATTATTATAAAGCCACTTCGCATCTGCAACTGTAAGTCTTACACATCCCATAGATACTCTTTGTCCTAATTGATCATATGCCCAGTATTCTAGTGAAGATTTATCTCCTGATTTTAGGTATGGTACGGAATGAAATAATATATCTCCACAAATCCAAGTAGAATATTGTCCATAACTAGGACCAATTAATCCCCACCATTCACCTTTTCCAAGAGTTCTATATACACCTGAAGTTGGAGTATATGTTCCTGTTGAACAAACCATAGCTTTAACTGGGATAGTATAATTTCCTTTTGAATCTTGAGTATATACAGTAACTACCTGTGCTCCATAATTTACTTTTATATAATATTTATCTGTTTCTGAAGAAAGTTTATTTTCTTTTTTTAATTTTTCAAATTCTTCTTCATTTTTCTTTTTTAGTTTTTCTCCATCTTCTACTACTTTCTTATCTTTATCTTTTGTTTTATTCAAATTTTCTGTATTGCTTGATAATTCTTTATTTAATTCTTCTATTACTAATAAATTTGAATTAACTTCTTGTGTCTTTGTATATCTTATATACTCACAAGTTCCTATAGTAAGTGAAAAAGTAATAATAATAGCACCTAATATTGCAAAAGCTGCGGTCTCATCTTTTATTTTTTTTACTTCTTTTAACTTTATCATTTTTTCTCCTTCTAATAATACACATTTTTTATTGTATGGAAAAAATCAACTTTTTATTTAAAATTTCAGTATTTTAATGATTTTTTATATACAACAAGGTTAAGTTTCCTTGGGCCGAGCGTATTTGCGAAGCAAAACGCTCATGTGGCGAAGCCACTTTTCTTATTTTAGCATAGTAAAATATAAAAGTAAACATATTTCAAAATAAAAATATAAATACGAAATACAAGAACAAAGCGACCTTGTCGCCTTTTGTTCGTGCCGATTTGAGTTTCCGACTAAAAGGAGGAAATCTCAAAGGCAATTGCGATTATATCCTTTTTATCTAATAGGAAATGAGAAATTTCCTATTAGATAAAAAAAGCTTGCAAATATTTTATAATTTGCAAACTGTTAGCCTTTGGAGCTTCCAGACGGAATTGAACCGTCGACCCCAGCCTTACCATGGCTGTGCTCTACCTACTGAGCTATAGAAGCACTTATTCTTGTTTTAAGCCCTTTATAGCTTTTTTTCTTATACGCTGAATTGCGTTATCTATAGATTTTACAGGAGTATTTAAATCACTAGCAATCTCTATATAGCTTTTTCCATTTATGTATTTATTCAATACTTTTTTTTCAAAATCACTTAATGATTTATCTATTGTATCTTCAATATTCTGATAATATTCTTTTTTTGTTATAGTGTCTAATGGATCTTCAACTATAGTAGTATTAAAAATATCTATTAATTCTGTGTCACTTTTTCCTTCTTCATCATCATAAGCAGATATGTTTAATGATAAATATGAATTAAGTGGCATATGTTTTTGTCTATTAGAGCTTTTTATAGCAGTAATAAGTTGTCTTTCTATACACATGTTTGCAAAACTCTTGAAAGAATTTTGCATATCAGATTTATAACTTTTAATTGCTTTAAATAACCCTATTAGTCCCTCTTGAACTATATCATCTTTTTCTGCCCCTATCATAAAGTATTTACTAACTTTTATATTTACTAACTCTTTATATTTATTAATTAAATATTCAAAAGCAGATTTATCTCCAGACCTAATAATTTCTATTAAATCCTCGTCTTTTATATTGTCATAATCTTTATTGTTTGTAGAATAAAAAACATTAGTAATTTCCATATTTATAAAGATACCTCCTGAAGTTTCTATAGGAATTATTATAAGCTAGCACTACATTTAAGTCAAGTAAAATTTGATATTTTCTTGAATTTGTGCTATATTGTTAAAGTCTATATAAGAAAACGGAGGTGATTTATATGTCATATAATGGTTTAGTTAATTATTTTGTCATTGAAGAACTAAAAACTAAAATTATTAATGGTAAAATAGATAAAATTTTTGAACCTAATTTTGAAGAAATAGTTTTAGGTATTTATTCAAAATCTTCTAAGTATTTACTTAATATAGTAATAAATTCTCAATTTTATAGAATAAATTTAACAAGCAATCCTAAACCTAATCCAATGCAAGCACCTAATTTTTGTATGACATTAAGAAAATATTTACTCAACACTCATATAACTAATATATATACTAATAATTTTGAAAGAATTGTATTTATTGAATTTGAAGGTAATAATAAAGTTAAAGATTCCTTGCCTAAAAAACTTATAATTGAACTAATGGGAAAATATAGTAATATAATATTGATTAATTCTGACAATATAATTATTGATGCACTTAGACATTTTTCTATAAATTCTGGCTCTCTTAGAAATATTTTTGCTGGTGAGAAATATGTTTTTCCAAATTCTACAAAATTAGATTTTGTGAATGTACAAAATAATGAGGAATTTTATAATATTATTAAAAATTATTCCGATTTTGTGCAAAATGATAGTTTAGCATCAATAATTAGTAATAGATTTACTGGATTTGATAAAGAGTCTATAAAAATATATGAATTAAAATTAAATATTTCTGATAATATAAACAAAAACTCTGCATATTTATTATTTGATTATATTAATAGACTAATTAAAAATAAAGGAAATATATTTTGTGAGGAAATAAATAATAATTACTATTTGGTGAGTTCTATTAGTAAAAATAATACTGATTTATATATTAATAATTTCCTAGATAACTTTTATACAAATAAAGAATTAAAATCCACTTTTACAAATTATAGGAATAATTTATTAAAGCTAATATTAAATAAATTGGATAAGTTAAATTCAAAATTAGATTCAATAAATGATAAATTAAATGAATGTAAAAATGCAGATACATATAAATTATATGGTGAACTTATTACCTCTAATTTATATAAATTAAATAATAGCAATTTAGATTCTATTACATTAGAAAACTATTATGATAATAATAATTTAATTAATATACCTCTTGATAAAAGTATATCTCCTCACATTAATGCAAAAAATTATTTTAAAAAATACCGTAAACTAAAAAATGCTATTACAGTAATAAATGAACAAAAAGAGATAGTTTTATCAAATATTAACTATTTAGAAACCATTATATATGAAATTGAAATAGCTAAAACCATTGCTGAAATTGATGAAATATATTCAGAAATCCAAAATGATAATATTAATTTAAAATATAAAAAACAAAAGAATTTTTCTAATAAAAAGGTAAAAAATAATTTAAAAAACAAAAAAGATAATCAAATCGGCGAAATTTTAAAATTTAATATAGACGGATTTACAGTATTGGTTGGAAAAAATAATAAACAAAATGATTATATTACTCTTAAGCTTGCTAATAATGAAGATATCTGGTTTCATGTAAAAGATTTTCCTGGAAGTCATGTAGTATTAAGAACAGAAAATAAAATTCCTAGTCAAGATACAATAAATAAATGTGCAAACCTTGCAAAAAAATATAGTAAAGTAAATCAGTCATCAAATATTAGTGTGGATTATACCTATATTAAATATGTTAAAAAACAAAATAAAGCAAAACCCGGAATGGTTATTTATACTAATAATAAAACTGTAATGGTTCATTGATTTATAAATACTATTAAAATTTACATAATTTTCAGTTTAAAATGTATAATCTTAAAATTTACTATAACATTATCTAATAATTATCTTGCAAATAAGATGAATACTTATACAAGTAACAAAAATTGCTGACCTCAATATGAGTTCAGCAATTTTTGTTTTGTACTAAATCGCTTCAGCAATTAGTAGTACTTAGCTTAAAAGCTAGCATTGGTTGGAACATCATCTCTTGTAGCTTCAGTCAATTGAAATAGACCGATTCGAGGCAAAATCTCTTGTAGCTTCGGCCATTGAAATAGACCGATTCGAGGCAAAACTCTCGGATAACTGCTGTGGCAATTGTCTCATCATTGCCACAGCCATAGAACCAACTATCGGTTCCTAAGCACAACACTCCATTTGTAATGGAGCCGGAGAACCGCGTGTTGCCGAAATGGGTTCTCAGGAATCTCTCCAATGCAACATAAAGTTGCCCATTTTCGCCGTCACGAGTGATGGTCTTGCCGTCCTGGACCTCGATGATTCTTCCTGTGGTCTTTTCCTTAATAGTCATTTCTTCACAACCTTTATTTTACTCTTCACCTTATAGGTGAATGTATATTTATTATATCACTTTAACTATATTTTTGCAAATTTTATAAAATTACATAGCTTCTTCATATAGTTTGATGAAATCTTCTTTTGAAACTTCTCTTGGATTTCCTGGTTTACATGGGTCTTCCATAGCTTTATCAGCAAGCATTGGTAAATCTTCTTCCTTTCCTCCAACTTCACTTACTGTTTGTGTTATTCCAACAGTTTCTGATAAATCTTTTATCTTTTCAACAAATGTTTTTATAACTTCTTCTTTAGTAAATTTTTCTGCATGTATACCTAAACCAATTAGAATTTCTCTAAATCTTTCATAACAAACTTCACCATTAAATTTCATAACTGTTGGAAGAAGTATTGCATTTGCCATTCCATGTGGTGTATCGTATACTGCACCTAATTGATGTGCCATTGAATGAACTATTCCAAGACCAACATTTGAAAATCCCATTCCAGCTATATATTGAGCCATTGCCATCATTTCAACAGCTTTTTCATCTTTTTCGTTTACAGCCTTTGGTAAATTATCAAATATCATCTTTATAGCTTTCATATGGAACATATCTGACATTTCATTATGAGCTTTTGTTATATATCCTTCTACTGCATGTGTCAAGGCATCCATTCCTGTTGAAGCTGCAATTGATTTTGGCATAGAAGCCATAAGCTCTGAATCTACAATTGCAACAATTGGAATATCATGTGGATCAACACAAACCATTTTTATTTCTCTTTTCTCATCTGTTATAACATAATTAATTGTAACTTCTGCAGCTGTTCCAGATGTTGTAGGAAGTGCTATAAGTGGCATTCCTCTATTTACTGTATTTGAAGCTCCATTTAAAGAAACAATATCACTTCTTTCTGGATTTGTCATAACTATAGATATACCTTTTGCAGTATCTATACTAGAACCTCCTCCAACAGCAACTATTAAATCTGCACCAAATTCTTTACATTTTGCTACACCATCTGTAACATTTTTAATTGTAGGATTAGGCTTTACATCTGAATAAACTGTATATTCTATTCCTGCTTTATCTAAAACTTCAGTAACTTTATCTGTTACATGTGCCTCAAATAAAGCTTTATCTGTCACTACTAAAACCTTTTTAAATCCTCTTGTTTTTATTTCATTTGGCAATTCTTCTCTTGCACCCTTGCCAAAATATGATGTCTCATTTAAAACAAATCTCTCTGACATAACTTTTCCTCCTTGTTCGTTTTTGGGACAGGTCTTAAAACGAACTAAAATTCGTTTTCGGGACAGGTCTCAATTTTTATATTAAAATTTATCTCTAATCTTAAATCTTCTCTTTTTTTCCTAAGTAAAACAATACTTTAAATATTAAAAGTATTGTTCTACTTAATATTTTTTATCTTATAATTCCTAATAGAATATTTAACTATAATATATTAGAAAGTAATTTGCAATTTACAATATATTTTTTAAAATAATTGTTTTAATTCTGCTCATTTCTTGAAGTGTTGTTAAAACTCCTTCATTTCCTATACCACTGTGTTTCCATCCTCCAAATGGCATTTCAAATGAACGATAGAAGCTTGCACCATTTACTATTGCTCCACCACATTCTAGTCTATCTGCTATTTTCATTCCTAAAGAATAATCTTTAGTTATTACACATCCACATAGACCATAAGATGACTGATTAGCAATTTCTATTGCTTCTTCTACAGTATCAAATCCTATAACTGATATAACTGGTCCAAAAATTTCCATATCTTTTGCAACTTCCATATCTTTAGTTACATTATCTAATATTGTTGGATAGTAATATGCGTCTTCTCTTTTTCCTCCACATACTACTGTTGCTCCTTCTGATACCATCTTATTTACTTGTTCTTCAATTCTTTTTGCAGCATTTATATTAATCATTGGTCCCATGTCCGTATCTTCTTTTGTTGGATCCCCAACTTTTAGATTTGATATAACTTCTTTCATTCTCTCTATAAATTCTGCTTTTCTTGAATTATGAATTAAGAATCTCTTACTTGCACAACATACTTGTCCACCATTATATAATCTTCCCCAGATTGTTTCTTTAACAGCTAAATCCATATCTCCATCTTCTAGGAAAATAAATGCATCATTTCCTCCAAGTTCAAGCATTACATGTGTTAAGTTTTGAGAACATGTTCCCATTGTTTGAATACCAGCTGCTGTTCCTCCTGTTAAAGATACTAAATGTACTCCTGGGTGTCTAGCTAATGCTTGACCACAAGTTGGTCCATCACCTGTTAAAATTTGTATACATCCTGCTGGTACTCCAGCTTCTAACATTAATTTTACATATTCAATTAATGTTAGTGGATTGTAATTTGATGGTTTTACAATTATGCTATTTCCCATAAGTAATGCTGGTGGCACTTTTTGACAGAATAAATCACTTGGAAAATTAAATGGTATAATTGCAGCAATAACTCCTATTGGATATCTTTTTGTTATTTGCATTGTTTTTTCTTGACCAGCTTCTTGTCCTGCTGGAATGCTCTCTCCATATAAATGTTTTGCTCTTTCAATAAATGCTCTAACACCAATTCTTACATTTGCAATTTCTCCTCTTGCTTCTTTTATTGGTTTTCCTGTTTCAGCAGTTAGTAATTGTGCTAGTCTTTCTTTATTTTCTTCTACTAAGTCAACAAATTTATACAATTTATCTGCTCTTTCATGAATTGGCACTTCAGCCCATTTTTTTTGTTCTACCATTGCTACTTTTACTGCTTCATTAACATCTGCATCTGTAGCATTTGGTACTGTATCTATAAGTTCACTTGTAGCTGGATTTACAACCTCTATTTTTGCTCCATTTGAAGCTTCTTTCCATTCATAACCTATTAAATTTTTCATACTAGTTTCCCTCCTTTTTATATTTTCTTCCTGTGTCATATTCTGACAGTCTACTTCTGTAGACTGTCCTATTCATTTACCAAATGCAGTAAATGATAACATTAATCCTCCACATGTATTAGCTCCATGATCTTTTGATCCATATTCACCAAAAGTAAATATTGTCATAAAAGGAACTCCATCTGCCTCTTTCTTTAATTGTTTTGCAACTTCATCTATTCTATCTCCAATTCCTAATTTTCTTCCTCCACAATGCACTAAAAGATAAGCTCCAACATCTTGTTTTAAGTTCTTCTTAGCTTCTTTCATTGCTTTTCCTGTTGAATCAATTAATTCATCAACTGTTGCTTCCATTTGAATAACAGCTGTATTTACTGCCAAATTGTTTCCTATATTCATTGAATAATCATCATTTCCATTCATTGGATGACGAATTGCTACTAAATCTCCTAATCTATCTTTTACTCCAAGTGGTGCTAATATTGTTTGAACTAATAAATTTCCACCTGCTAAATCTTTTAATTTTTTACCTGTCCAAGATGAATATTTTTTCATTGCAGGTTCTCCATCTATCTCAACTAATGTTCTTTTCCCATCTATTTTTGTAATAACTCCTGAGTTAGTAGTTTCGTGATATGCTCCTGTATATACATTTGCCATTGGTTTATCTGTGTAGAAAAATGCTACTGCACATCCATCTGAAAATATTTTATCGTTTGTATAAATGCTCCACTCTCCTGATACTGTATTGTCTGCAGCACTTCCACCAAAGAAAGGTACTCTACCAATAACATCTTCAATTCCTTTTAAATAATCTTCTTCTTCTGCTGGAGATGCTACCATATAAAAATATGCTGGTGCTACAGTTTGTCCTGCTTTTTCCATTGCTTCTTTTGCAAGCATTCTACCTGTTGCTCTAGCATC
>CALXYR010000021.1 GCA_944393025.1 uncultured Clostridia bacterium
TTTGGTTATAATTTTTCCTTTTTTATTCAATTAACTTTTAAAAACTTCATAAAGTAATTTCTCTATACTTGCTATTCTCTTCTCAAAAACGGTATTAGTCATATCTACAATCTTGTTATATTCAATCAGCTTTGAAAATTTTTGCATATTTACTTTATGATTATTTTGTATTACTTTTTGCATGTTTTTTTGTTCGTTTTTTATTTCGTTTAATAGTTCATTTATTTGTGTAATTAATGCTTCAAGTTCAACTTTTTCCAGCTCAGACATTTAATCACCCCATGACTATTATATTATGTATAATATTTTATCATTAACATAAAAATAAAGCAATAGTTTTTACGAAAATTTGTTCTTTTGTCTTGTTTTATTTTTAAAAAACATTACATTATTTTTCCTCCACCAAGTACAACATTATCTATATAAAATACTACAGATTGTCCTGGTGTTATAGCTCTTTGAGGTTTATCAAATTTTACTTTTGCAATATTGTTTTCTACTTTTAAAATTGCTTTTTGAGGTATTGTCCTATATCTTATCTTTGCTTCAATTTCAATTTCTTTTCCTTCTAATTCCATGTTTAATAGAAAATTAAGTTCATTTGCTAAAAGTTCTTTATTATATAGTTGTTCTTCTGTTCCAACTATTACTTCATTTCTTTCCCTATTTAATTTTATTACATATAGTGGCTCTTTATATGAAATTCCAAGACCTTTTCTCTGACCTATTGTATAATTAATAATTCCTGTATGTTTTCCTACCACTTCTCCATTAGTTAAAATAATGTTTCCTTGCTTATTTATATTTTCTTTGATATTTTGATTTTTTATAAAACCTATATAGTCATTATTTTGAATAAAACACACATCTTGACTATCTTTTTTATTTGCTACTTCTAATCCATTTTCTTCTGCAATTTTTCTAATTTCTGTCTTTTCATTAAATTCTGATAATGGAAATATTATATATGGTACTATTTCTTTTTCTATTCCATATAAAAAATAACTTTGATCTTTTTGTGATGCTTCTGCTTTAGAAATTACATATTGGTTATATTTTTCTGAATAATATGTTTTTGCATAATGTCCTGTTGCTATATATTCACATCCAAGTTGTTTTGCTATTTTATAAAAAGCATCAAATTTCATAAATTTATTACATTCTATGCAGGGATTTGGAGTTTTAGCACACATATAAGTAGATATAAAATTATCTATAACTTTTTTCTTAAAATCTTCTCTTAAGTCTATAGTATGGTGTTTGATTCCTAGTTTTTCACATACTTTTTTAGCATCTTTTATACTATTATTTTCCCCATCTTTTTCCCATAGTCTCATTGTTGCACCTATTACTTCATAGCCTTGTTTTTGTAATAAAATTGCTGAAACAGAACTATCTACTCCACCACTCATTCCTAATAAAACTTTTTTGTTCATCTTTTATATTCCTTTCCAAAGCAGTACTCTTATTAGTAATTTATTCTCTTTCTTCAGGTCTATCTAAACCTCTTCTTTCTTTCAAAAAATGTGAATCACTATTTTCTATATAATCTAGCATTTGTTCTGCTGACATTTTCATGTATTCATTAGTTCCTTTTTTAGTAACATAATATATATGTTTTCCTTCTAACTGTACTTCAACAACTGATTGCATATTTTTAGGCACTCCTGCTATACTACATAAATTTCGTATTTTAATTTTTCTTCTTTCTGTTTGATTTAATACTCTTCCTAATATTTCTTTTTGATATTTTTTTAATTCTATATAGCCTTGTATTTTTTGAAATTCTGTAATATGTTTTATTAAAAAATCTAGTTTATATTCTAATAAAAAGTCTTTTGTTAAATCACGATTTGTTAAATTAGGATTTTCATTTAAAATATGAGCTTTCATTTTTGATCTTTCCAAAAATTCTTTTCTTAATTCTTCAAAAAATTCATCCATATATAATCCATGATATGTATACCCTAATTCATTATCCATTTGTCTTATTTCTTCTTCTGAAAGACTATCAAGTCCTTCATATTTTGATGTTTTTGTTGCATATCTTTGTGTTTTTAGTCCGCCCTTGAATTCTATATAAATCATCCATTGGGTTCATATAATACCAATGTTCTCCATTATCTGGTGATGCTATTACATCTATATGAGGAAAAGGAGAGTTTGTTGTTTTATTAACACATTTTGCCTTAATTCCTGCTTGTTCAAAAACTTTTACATATATCTCTCCTATAGATTTGCAAATTATATTAGTATCTCCGTCAATTTTAGTTTTGCTATTATATATTTTTTCTTTTTCTTCATCTGTACCATAGAAAAATCTTGTATCTCTTTTATAAATCTTTCCAAGTTCTAAATAAAGATATCTCATTAATAACTGTTTTGATGCATCTTTTGGAGCTTTTGCTAATATTTCTTCTACTTTCAAATTTTATTCCTCTTTCTAATCTTTAAGGACATTACTTACTTTAATTTTATAAATATTCTTACCATGTTCCTTTAATATATATTTTTCTATTTATCTTTTACATCTATTTTTATATGAACGTCTTTAAGTTGTTTTTCTGTAACATTACTTGGTGCTCTCATAAGTACATCTCTTGCTTTTTTATTTTTTGGAAATGCTATTACTTCTCTTATATTATCAGAATCTGCTATAAGCATTACCATTCTGTCTAGCCCAGGAGCTGCTCCTGCATGTGGTGGTGTTCCATATTGGAATGCATTATATAGCGCTCCAAATCTTGTTTCTACTTCTTTTTCACTGTATCCTGCTATTTCAAATGCTTTTACCATAAGTTCTGGATCATGGTTTCTAACAGCTCCTGATGCCATTTCATATCCATTACATACAACATCATATTGATATGCTAATATATCTAATGGATTTTTGTTCTCTAAAGCTTCTCTTCCACCTTGTGGCATTGAAAATGGGTTATGGTTAAAATCTATTGTTCCTTCATCTGATAATTCATACATTGGAAAATCTGTAATAAAACAAAATCTATACACATTTTTTTCTATTAAATCTAATCTTTTTCCAAGTTCTATTCTAACTTGTCCTGCTATTTTTTGTGCTTTTTCAAATTCATCAGCTATAAAGAAAATTGCATCATTTTCTTTTACTTTATATTCTTTGCTAAATTTCTCTTTCATACTTTCAGTTATAAATTTAGCTATTCCACCAGTATATGTATTTTCTGATTCTACTTTTACCCAGCCTAAACCATTTGCTTTTATTTCTTCTTTTGCAAATTCTGTCATGTTATCAAAAAATTTTCTTCCTTGTTTTGCACATTCTGGTACAATTATTATTTTTATAGTTTTATCTTTAAATGCATTAAATTCTGTATTTTCAAATAATTTAGTTGCATCTTGTATAATAAGTGGATTTCTTAAATCTGGTTTATCTATACCATATTTTTCCATTGCCTCTTTATATGGGATTCTTTTAAATGGAGCTTCATCTACTTTCCATTTAGTATGTTTTTTAAATACTGTTGTAAATATACTTTCTAATACATTAAATACATCTTCTTGTTCTGCAAAACTCATCTCGAAATCTAATTGATAAAATTCTCCTGGTGCTCTATCTGCTCTTGGATCTTCATCTCTAAAACATGGTGCTATTTGATAATATTTATCAAAACCAGATACCATAAGAAGTTGTTTAAATTGTTGTGGTGCTTGTGGAAGAGCATAAAATTCCCCTGGATGTAATCTACTTGGCACTAAATAATCTCTTGCACCTTCTGGTGATGAATTAGCAAGTATTGGAGTTTGTACTTCTGTAAAACCTAGTTCATCCATTTTTGCTCTTAATGTTTTCATTATTTCAGAACGAAGTAAAATATTTTTATGTAATTTATCATTTCTTAAATCCAAAAATCTATATTCTAATCTTAAGTCTTCTCTTGTTTCACCTATTTTTTCTGAATTTACTTCAAAAGGTAAAATATTTTTACATTTACCTAAAACATTTATCTCCTCTGCTTCAATTTCAATTTCTCCAGTAGGTATTCTATTATTCTTGTTACTTCTTTCTATAACTTTTCCTTTAACATTAATTACACATTCTGTAACAAGTTCATTTGATTTTTCTTGTAACTTTTCATTATCACTTATAACTATTTGTGTTATTCCAAATTGGTCTCTTAAATCTATAAATTTCATAGAACCTAAATTTCTTATTTTTTGAATCCAACCTGCAATTAAAACTGTTTCTCCAACATTTGATATGTTTAATTCTCCACAATTATGATCTCTATACATATTACTATCATCCCTTTTTTTGTATTTTACATATAATATTATATATTATTTCCTTTATTTTGTCTAGTTCGTTTTAGGGACAGGTCTCCCAGCGAATCTTTATTCGTTTTGGGGACAGGTCTTAAAACGAAAAAAAGTTCGTCAGAAGACCTGTCCCCAAAACGAATAAAGATTCGCTGGGAGACCTGTCCCTAAAACGAATAAAGATTCGCTGGGAGACCTGTCCCTAAAACGAACTTTTTTCTAAAATGATGGTAACTGGTCCGTCATTTAAAAGGCTTACTTGCATATTTGCTCCAAATATGCCTTTTTGAACTTCTATTTCATTTTCTTTGCATTTATTGCAAAAATATTCGTAAAGTTTATTAGCTATTTCTGGTTTTGCAGCATTTACAAATGCTGGTCTATTTCCTTTATTACAGTCTGCATAAAGTGTAAATTGTGATACTATAAGTAATTTACCATTTATATCTTTAATGCTTAAATTCATTTTATCATTATCGTCTTTAAATACTCTAAGATTACACAATTTTTTTACTAAGTAATCAGCTATTTGCTCATTATCGGTATGTGTTACACCTAATAGAACTAAAAAACCTTTATCTATGCTTCCTACAATTTTTCCATCTACTTCAACTTTTGCATTTTTTACTCTTTGTACAACTAATTTCATTTTTTCCTCCATCTTAAGTAATTTTAATATATTTATATGCTTTTTGCCTTTTTTCTTACATATTCATATATCATTACCCCTGCTGCAACTGAAGCATTTAGACTTTCTGTTTTTCCTAACATTGGTATTTTTACTTTTTCATCTGCTATATTTTGTATTGATTTTGAAATTCCATTTGCCTCATTACCTATTACTATAACTTTTTTATTGTAATTTGCATCAAAAATACTTTTTTGTGTATCTAATACTGTAACCATTACTTTAAATCCATTTTTTTGTGTTTGTTTTAAAGTTTCTTCTAAATTATCTACTTCAATTATATTTACTCTAAAAATTCCTCCCATTGTTGAGCGAACTACTTTTGGATTATATGGATCTGCACTGTTTTTAGAAAGTATTATTTGCTTTAAGTTAGCACTATCGGCAGTTCTTATAATTGTTCCTAAATTTCCTGGATCTTGTACATCATCTAATGCAATTATTATTTCTTCTGAATAGTTGATTTCACAAGTAGAATTATTTTTTTCTACAATAGCAATAATTCCCTGAGGAGTTTTTACATCAGTTATAGTATTAAATACTTTTTCTGTTACATATATTAAATTGTATTTAGAAATTTCATATAGTGTTTCTTTGTCAATTTCTTTATTATCTGCATAGTTTTCACACATTATAATCTGCCTTATCTTAGCATTTTCATAAATAGCTTCTTTTACTAGTTTTATTCCTTCTATTATATAAGCATTTTCTAAATCTCTATATTTTTTTTCTTTTAATTTTTTTATATTTTTTACTATTTCATTATCTTTACTTGATATTACTTGCATTTTAATCTCCTTTTGAAATCTTTTCCTATACAACAAGGTCTATTTAATAAAGTCTTTTATTTTTTCTATTAGTTCTTGGTCTTTTAAATTTTTAATTTTTAAAGTTATATATGGCTCTATTCCTGTAGAAAACTTAATATCATATCCATATTTTTTTATTAATTTATCTACTATTTCAGGATTATATTTATTTTTATCATAATAAAATAATAAGTTTTGAGTATTTGATAATGTATTTTTCTTTTGTGATATTTTTATAATTCCTGCTTTTCTACATAGTTCTTTAATTCTTGCTACTTCTATTAAATTTTCTAATTCTTTTGGCATTACTCCATATCTATCTATTATCTCATCTATTACATTTTGTATATCTTCTTCTGTTCTGCAAAGTGCAATATTTTGATATATTTCTATTTTTTGGCTACTATTTTCTATGTAACTATCTGGTATATAACTTGATATATTTATATCTATTTGTATTTCTTGTTCTTCATCTTGTATTTCCATTCCTTGCATTTCTTTTACTACTTGATCTAATAAATTACAATATGTATCATAACCTACTTGTTCCATGTGTCGATGTTGTATTTCTCCAAGTAAGCTTCCAGCTCCTCTTATTTCTAAGTCTCTCATTGCTATTTTAAATCCTGAACCAAACTCTGTAAATTCTTTTATTGCTTTTAATCTTTTATCTGCAACTTCTGATAATAACTTATCTCTCTTATATGTTATATATGCATATGCTTGTTTATCACTTCTTCCAACTCTTCCTCTTATTTGATAAAGTTGTGCTAAACCCAATCTATCTGCATTTTCTACTATTATTGTGTTTGCATTTGGTATATCAATTCCAGATTCTAAAATTGTAGTACATACTAAAATATTTATATCTTTTTTTATAAATCTTTCCATTATATCTTCTAATTCTTTTCCTGTCATTTTTCCATGTGCAAATTCTACTTTGGCTTCTGGAATTAATTCTGAGATTTCTAGTGCTTTTTGAGATATGTTTTCTACTTTATTATATAGATAAAATACCTGTCCACTTCTTTCAAGCTCTTTTGTTATTGCTTCCTTTACTACTTCTTTATCATATTCTAATACATATGTCTGAACAGGTCTTCTATTTTGTGGTGGTTCATATATTACAGACATATCTCTAACACCTAATATTGACATATGTAATGTTCTTGGAATTGGTGTTGCTGTCATTGTAAGTACATCTACATTTGTTTTTAATTTTTTTATTTTTTCTTTATCTTTAACTCCAAATCTATGTTCCTCATCAATTATGAGTAAGCCTAAATTTTTAAATTCTACATCATCACTAAGTATTCTATGTGTTCCAATTACTACATCAATTTCACCAAGTTTTAATTTTTTTACAATTTCATTTTGTTCTTTCTTTGTTTTAAATCTATTTAAAAGTTCTACATTTACAGCAAAATTTTCCATTCTTGATTTAAATCCTTCATATTGCTGACTTGCTAAAACCGTAGTTGGTACTAAATATGCTACTTGTTTATGATCCATTACTGCTTTAAAAGCTGCTCTAATTGCTACTTCTGTTTTTCCATATCCAACATCTCCACAAAGAAGTCGATCCATAGGTCTTTCTTTTTCCATATCTTTTTTTACTTCTTCTATACATCTTAACTGATCATTTGTTTCTTGATATGGAAATTCTCCTTCAAATTGTTTTTGCCATTCTGTATCTTTAGAAAATGCATACCCTTTTATTTTTTGCCTTTTAGCATATAATTCAATTAAATCTTTAGCAACTTCTCTTAAATTTTTCTTTACTTTTGCTTTTGTGTTACTCCATTCTTTGCTTCCTAATTTATTAAGTCTAGGTACTGTATCTCCTCCACCTATGTATTTCCTTACATTATCTAAATTGCTCGTTGGAATATACAACATATCATCATTTTTGTATTTTATTTTTATATAATCTTTTGTTATTCCATCTGCAGAAATTGTATTTACACCTATAAATTCACCTATTCCATGTGTTTTATGAACAACAAAATCACCTGGTTTTAGATCTGCAAATACAATTTTTTCTCCTTGCTTGAAAATACTATTAGACTTTTTCTTTTTTGCTTCTCCTTCAAAGGCTTCTGCCATACTTACAACTACTAAATTTAAGTCATAGCATTCAAATCCTGATGAAAGTCCACCAGAAATAATCTGCAAATTTACATTTTTTATATCATTTTCTACTAGTAATTTTTTTACTTTTGCTATATTTCCTTCACTACCTGAAAGAATAATAACTTCTTTTTTCTCACTAATCCACTTTTTTATATCACTTACTAATATTTCTATTTCGCTCTTATAAAAATTTATTTGCCTATAGTTAATTTCTATTTTATTTACAGATGAATTGTTGTTTTCTTCTAAATATATTGTTTGTTTTTCTTGATATATTCTATTCCAATCTGATATGTTAAAATCACTTACATTATTTATTCCCTCTGGAATAAATCTTTCTTTCTCAATTAGTGATTTTATTAAATTGTTGTTTTCTATTAATATATTCTCTATTCTTTGGTTTATTTTGGGATTTTCATCTATAAATAAAATTGTATCTTTAGGTAAATATTCTAAAAAATTTCCACTTTTAATATAAAATTCATTAAAGTATTTATCTATTTTACTAATATATTCTCCATTTTGAATTGCTTCTACATCTTCTTTTATTTTTTGTAAAGATTTTAAATTTACATTACTTGAATTATTATCATATTTTTCATTTATTCTTTTACAAATATTTGAAACAATATCTGAATATTCTGGAATTATTTTTTCTTCTTCTTCATAATTTAATATATATTCATGTGCAGGATATATACTTATTTTCTCTGCCATTTGAGTTGTTCTTTGAGAAGCTATACTAAAATATCTAATTGAATCTATTTCATCTCCCCAAAATTCTATTCTAACTCCTTCTTTTTCTGTTAGACCAATATCTACAATTCCACCTCTAATACTAAATTGTCCCCTATTTTCTACTAAATCATTTCTTTCATAACCAAGTAGTAATAATAACTGTTTTAAGTTATTTAAGTCTTTTTTTCCTGTAAAGCCAGTGCTTTCAAAAAGCTTTCCTACTTTAAATGTAAGTATGTTTTTGTATAATATTTTTTTTGGTATCATTGTTTGCATTATTGCTTCTATCGTTGTTACTACTATATTTATTTCATTATTTTGTAATTTATTTAAAACATTTATTCTTTCATATGGTAAATCTTTGCTTTCTGAAATATAGTCATAAGAAGCAATTTCTCTTTTTCCAAAATATTCAACTTTATCAGTAAAAAAATTCAAATCTTTTACTAAATTTCTAGCTTGTAATTCATTATATGTTATAACACAAATTGACCTCTTTAATTCTTCTTTTACAGCAGAAATTATATGTGATTTTCCCACGAATACTAACCCCGATATATTTATCGGGGTTTTTTTCATTTCAATTTGTTTACTAATTTCTTTAAACTTATCTAATTTTCTTAAGTTTTGTATAATTTCATTTTTCATGCTACCACCTTTTAGCACTAAGTTCATACTTTTATACAAACTATTTTGTTATTGAAATAATTTTATATCTCATAACACCAGCTGGTGCTTGTGCTTCTACTATTTGACCTTTTTTAGCACCCATAAGAGCTACTCCTATTGGAGATTCATTTGATATTTTGTTTTGTGCTAAATCTACTTCTGTTGAACCAACTATTGTATATGATTCTTCTTCATTAAATTCCATATCTAAAACCTTAACAGTATTTCCTACTTGTACTGTCTTAGTATCTATTTCTGATTCATCTATAATTTTAGCATATCTTAATTTGTTCTCAAGCTCTGCTATTTTTGTTTCATTTGCTGCTTGAGCATTTTTAGCTTCATCATATTCTGAATTTTCAGATAAATCTCCAAAACCTAAAGCTATTTTAATTCTTTCTGCTATTTCTGCTCTTTTTTCTGTTGTTAAATACTCTAGTTCTTTTTCTAAGTTATCATAACCCTCTTGAGTTAATAAAACTTCTTTTTCTGTATCCATTTTGTCTCCCTCCTTTTTGAAAAAAAATCGTTGTTCAAGTATTATTTTATACAGAACAAATCGACTTGATATATATTAAACTAATTTTCGCATTTTGTCAAGATTTGCTTTGTGAATTTTCTGTAACTCTTCATCTGATATTTTACCATTATTTCCTATTAATTCAGTTATTTTTATATTATCCTTGTTTATTCTTTCATATACGCTTTCAATCTTCATATTATATGCATTATAACAAATTAATATACTTTCATATAATTTTACAATATCAAAATTTTCACCAATTTGTTCAAATTTTTCCATATATTCATCTGGACAATCTATTCCAAAATAATTAATATTAACACCATCAAAACTACTTACATTATATTTTACATCTTCTTTAATATTTATTATAATTGCATCTCTATTAATTTTATATTTTTCTAGTTCTTCTTTATTTAAATTTAAATTAATTATATATTTTGCTCTTTTCAAAGCCTTTCTTTTATTATTTGAAATTGATATTAGTATTCCATCATTTTCAAGTAAATTATCTTGCACATTTTTTAGTCTTTCTATATCATTTGTTACTACATTTACTGTTTTAAAATTTTGTATAAATTGTTTTAAAAAATTCAAATCTAAATTTATTTCCCTTTTGAAAACAATATATATATCTTCTTTATTCATACTAGTATTTTGCTTATTTATAATATATTTTAATATTTCAAATTCCATATATTCCATTAACTTTTTTCCATTTAATATATTTATTTTTTCTAGCATTAAACAAATTTCTTGTTTAAATTCTTTTTCTAATTCTTTTGAAAATACAATTGTATCTATTTTTAATTTTTTTATATATTTTATTAGATTTTTTTTAATATATTTTTTATTTTTATTTGCTATTGTTATTACATAATTGTTTTCAAAATTCTTTGCTTCAATTCCTAGAATTCTTGAAAAAATTCCGTTTTCTATTCTTCCTTCTTTTATATATGCAATTATCATATAAAAAACCTCACTTAAATATACTTGTCTTATATTATATTTAAGTGAAGTTTAATTTATGACTACTTTATATAAGAATAAACTCTATTATTCTATTCCTAAGCTTTGTGATATAGTATTCCATATTGTTTCTGGTTCTCTATCTTTTTCCCAATATGCTGCTCCTGCTAAATTATATTCTTGTATTAAAGATAATTTTGCTTTTATAGATTCTTCATCTTCAATCCAAAGCATATTTTTTACACCATTTTCCACAAATTCTACATAATATTGTTTTAAATCTTCATCCCATGTCTTTTCAACACCACTTGGAATTACTTTTTCTATATCTTTCATATCCACAGTATATTTTTCTATATTCCCATTGTTTTCTTCCCATAGTCTTGTATAAAAAGGTATTCCTAAAATAATTTTTTCTGGTTTAACTCCTTCTTGTCCTAAAAATTTATCTATATTTACTTTTACCCAGTCATAACCAGCATTTGTTCCTGGCTCTTCAGATGATACTCCATGTTGATCATATGCCATAAATACAATATAATCTGCTACATCTCCTATTACATTTCTATTGTAACATAAAGACCATTCTTCTCCTCCATCTGGTGCTGTAACATCTACAGATAATACTGCTCCTATTTCTTCTAGTCTAGGTTTTAGTTCAATTATAAATCTTGAAAATAAATCTTTATCTTCATCATGCATATATTCAAAATCTATATTTATTCCATCTAAATTATATTTTAAGACAAGACTAACTATATTCTCTATTAAATCATGTCTATAATTATAATCTCTCATTATTTCTGAAGTTGTTTCTATATACGAATTATTAGAAATACTTGGCCATATTTTATAATTGTTTGAATGTGCCCATTCAACATATTTTTTTCCATCTTCTCCAGCATTATCACTTACTTGTCCTTTTCCCTCATCTACTAAAGTAAAGAATGTTGGACTTACTACATTTATTCCATTAATAACTTGTCCGCTTCTATCTGGAACAGAACTATATTCATAATAGTAGTCCCACATCATACTTACTTTTCCATTTATTTGTTTTTCTGTTTCCATTGTATTTCTTTTAATAAATTCATTAACTAATGTACTTGATTTTACATAACCTAATTTACCTATATCTGTTCTTACTTTAGTCCAGCCATCTATAGTACTATTTTCTCCTTCTTTTGTCTGCACTACTGTAACTGTTTCTCCTTTATCTATTGAATCTACAATTCTTGAAAAAATTGTAGGATAAGCCATTACTTTAGTATCTTTTTTGCTATCTGCCAAAACATATTTTCTATTTATTGAATCTACTACTACCGTATTTGTCTGCTCTATATATTTTATTTCTACATTGTATGTATCTTTTAAATCTGAAAATGGAATATAGTATGTGTCATTTTTTTCTAAAATAGTTCCTGAAGTTTCTACTTTAGAACCATTATTAGTCATAGCTTTTTCACCTATAACCATACTTGTTACTTGTTTTTCTGAAGTTGTTATTATTTGATTGTATTTTTCATCATAATATATATATGGGTCAAAGAAATTATAAATATCTTCTTTTGAAATATATATTACTCCATCTTCTATAATTACATCTTTTTTTAAATCCGATGTAACATTACTATTATTTATAATTAAATTTGGTTTATCTGTAATATCATTATTTATATAATTTGGTGCAAATTTAAGTACTAGAAATACTATTGCTAAAAAAAGTGCTACAACTATTAATTTATAAAATATTCTACTTTTTACTTTTTCTTCTTCTCTTTTTGATACTCTTGACATATTTATAACTCCTATTTTTATATTTTTAATGATTTAATTTTATAATAACTTTTATATTTTTACAAGCATTTTTAATTTATTTTTGTTTTTTCATTTTGACATTGTCATACAACATCTTATACTTAATAGGTAATATTTTTTAGTAGGCACACGCCATGGTATCAAAAAGAAACTTGATAACCTAATTTTGAATTTGCTTTTTGTTTTTCTAAATGTATTTAATTCATTTTTTTATATTAATATAACATTTTTTTATAATTTGAAACACCAGGTACGAAAATTAGTACCTGGTGCAAAAGTCTTAACTTTCTTCAGAATTATAGAATCCTGCGTAATAAAGTGCTATACCAACAAATAGTACTCCCAAAAGAATCAAAGCAATCCCCAAAAATTTATAACCAATACCAGAAATTTTAAAAGCATCTGCTCCTAATAGAATCAATAATATACCAAGTGATGTAAAAAAAGCTGGTTTCAAAGTTTTTTTCAGTTTCATTACTAAATTCTCCTTTTTATCAATAGCTGGGATTATTATGTTTATAAGACTTTTATTATCTCCTCCTTATATTTATTTGGAGGTTCTACCTCCGAATATTTTTTGCTTTTCAAAGGTATTGCAAATTTATTGCTTCATTATTTTACCATTGTTTTGTTAATCTTTCAACATTTATAGCGATTTTTCATTATTCCTATGACTTTAATATAGTTTTACAATAGATATATTACAAACAAATAAAAAAGAAATACCAAAAATATGATAAAATATTTTAACCACAAAAAATTTATCTAATGGAGGTATTTCCGTTGTATTCAAATGGAGCCATTACGAAACAGGTATGCGAAAAAATATATCTGCAAAGTAGTGCTCTTTTTGGTATAATTCAATTTATTTAATTATAACTTATCATAAATTTTATATTTTTTATACCAAATGAATAATTTAAAGAGGGTGTCCTGAAATAGGAGCCCAAGAAACAAAAAATCCAGCTCGATAAGAGTTGGATTTTTTGTTTCTTGGGCTCCTATTTCAGGACACCCTCTTTGTCTTACATCAGATAATTATATTTGTTCTACAATTCTATTATATATATATGTATATGATTGTTTAAAATTATCAAAATTCAGATTATTATTTTATTATATAAGTTCCAAATTGTGGAACCATTGCTACATGTGTAAATTACTTAAAATTTAGTAATATAATCTACTACATATTTTTATCTTTTAGTTGTTTGTTTTTTTCTTTTTCAAGCTGTTTTAAGCTCTTTTTAGGAGTCGGCAAATCTTCTGGCATAGTTCCGACCTGCTTCTTTAATTGCTTTTCTAACAATTTTTCCGATTTTGTTATGTGTTTTACAAGCCTCTTTTTCTGTATTTACATTATCTTTTTTCAATTTTTCTTCTGTTTGTGATATTCTAAATAAATTTGCAATTAATTCAGTACTTCCCATATTATCTAAAATATCTTCTCTGTATCTTAGACCTTTTCTTTTTGCTATATCATCAGCAGTTTCTCCATTATATAAGCCTTTATATCCACTATTATGAAATTTATCAAAATTTTTAACACCTGCCTTTTTGGCAGTTTGATTAAGTGAATAATTTCCTTTTCTTGTTAAATTTCTTTGATAAAATCTCTTTTCATCTTCAGTAAGTAAACTATATTCTTTTTCAGTAATTTCTTGTTTTCTAGTTTGAACTGCAAAATATGTTTGAGCAAGAGCAATTACTTTTTTTCTACTATCTCCATTTTGAGCAATTAAATAACAAGCATAACGAGTTAATTTATAATCAATTTGCTCTCTATAAGCTCCTGAACCGATTTGAACCATTTTATTGACATCAGTAAAATGGTCTATTACTACAATACCACTATTTTCACAAGCAATCTTTGCCTTTTGAATTATTTTTTCGAAATTTTGCCAATTAGAATATTGTAAAATAGGCATAAGCTCTCTAGCATACCAAAATTCAATACCATTTTCATCAATATGCTTAATATTTTCAAAAGATTTATTATTTTCATCTATTTCTTTCACTAATATCATCTCCATTCATAATATTTTACTTGTTTCAAATATATTATAAAACAAATGTTCGTAAAAGTCAGTTAAATTTTTCTGTTTATTTAATTTTTATATACATAATATTTTTAGTTCAGTTGCAATGGTCTTGGAACAATTATTCATTTCGTTTGGACGATTTTAATATTGCTTTTAGGCAACAAAAAAAATCAACCAGATTTTATTTTCTGATTGATTTTGTATAAATTCTGTTCTATTAGCTCGAACAGATTCGTTTTTGGAGCGGATGTCGTAGTTATCTACAACTTTTTTCTCTCTTAACGATTGATACAAATATCAATCAATTTATTGTCAATAATTTAACATAACTTTTTATGTTTTGCAAGATTTTTTGTAAAATATAAAATTTTTCACTTTTTATAATTATTATCTTATTCTTCATTAACCTTATATATAATATATTCAGAATCAAAATTGTACCCTAATTTTTTTGCTAGGCCTAAAGAATTAAGGTTCGCCGCATCCCAACTAGGATATAATCCTTTTCCTAGACAAAGTAATATTAATCTTGACGCCATAGCAGTTCCAATTCCTTTATGTTTATATTCTTGTTTTACTCTTATATTTATTTCTATTCCATCTTTGTATATTATATTAGAACTACATATGCCAACAATCTCATTTTTTCTAAAACAACATACCCCTATACCTCTATTAAGATAATCATCTGTTATTTTCATGTCTAGTGGATCTTTATTATCATCCTTAATTAAGTCATATATTTTTTCTTCAATTACTTTTATTTCATATTCATTACTTAATGATTCACTATATTCTTTTAATTTTTCTTTATTAAATACATCAATTTGTTTTTTCAATGAATATCTTTTGCTTTTTTCAAATTTACTATATGTACTTTCAATTAAATCATGCCAATCAGAATTAGCAATAATTCTTTTACAAGTTTTAGGTAAATTTTCTATAACCTGTTTTGCCAAGTTACTTTTACTATTTCCATTAATAAAACAATATTGTCTAACTAATAAATATGCAATTGTAGGATATTCTATATTATCAGTATATGCTTCTCCCATTAGTCCATCTACTACTGATTTACCCATATAAAACTTTATATCATTAAATAGATGCTCTATCTTATACATTTGATTGTTACTTAACTTTATCATATTTATCTCCTCTTTCTATATTCGCAATTATTCTAGAATAAATTAATACCAATATGGCTATAATCGCTAATAATCCTTTAAAAACTATCATATTATCTATCAACCCTACAATTAAAATTAAAAAAAATCCAATAAATCTTGATAAACATGTTAAAACTGAATTAAGCATTACATGTTCCACATCATATTTTTGAATATTGCATTCCTTTATTAAATCACCTTTTTGAGTATTATATATTGCATCAAAAATACATAATCCTGTTGTACAAGCAAAATTATAAATTATTAAAGTTATTTTTCCTATGTCAATAACTAATCCAATAGCACCTATAAAAATCAAGCTAGAAACAGCAAATAATATGTGTTTGGCATTATTTTTATTATAAAATTTTTTATATAAATACATAACTGCAATTTGAAATATTGAGAAAATAGTTGTTAAAATTCCTAAATTTAAAGATGTTTTAAAAGTCATTATTGTAATAATTGTTACTAATGTTTTCATAGGATCTTCTACTATTCCATATAATAAGTTTGATTTATAATATTTATGTACTTTTAAGTCTTTTTTAGATTTTATTGTATTTATATAATTTTTTAAACTAAATTTTGTTGTTTCAATATTAGCTTGACTATCTATTTTTATTTGTAAAGACAAGATTATCTGAATTATTGATAATATCAAAACATATAGTGCAATTTTAGTGAAGGAATATAATTCTATTGTTGAACCTAATATAATTGGGGCAGCTATATTTACTATTGTACTAGCTATTTTCTTGGTTGCCATATAACTTTTTCTATTACCATTGTTCGTTATACCTACAAATATCATTTCATGAGTCGACCAATATAATGTTTCTGATATACCACAAAAAATTGCTACTATTACAAACATATTTGATAGTTTATTTCCTAATAATACTATAAACAAAATGAATATTGCTCTTATTATTATTCCCAGAGATAATATTTTTGTTTTATTATATTTTTCATCTTTTATAAACTTTCCAATAAATATAGATCCTATTGCATGTATAAAGTTAATTATCATATAATATAAAGATACTTGTGTTATATTGTCATTTGTTATTTTTAATAAATATGCTACTAAAAATGTTTCTACAAATAATGCTGTTATTGTATATATTAAATCACTTGCGATTAAAAATATTGCATTTTTTCCTAATTTTCCTTTGTTCATAATTTGTCTCCTACCTTCTTTATATTGCAAATTATAACAAAAGAACAAATAATTCGCAATAATTATTTGCTCTTTTAGTTACATTTCTCTATTTTCTTAAAATTATTTTAAACCTCTATAATATAAAAGGAATAATATTATTTTTTAAATATTAACACTATTAAACAAATACAAAGCTACTTTGTTTCTCTCAACTTCTTGCATTTCCATAATTTTTGCCATTGTATACATTACAAGTTTGTATTTAGCAAAATTTATAAGAGTAGTTCTATATTCTTCATCTACTTCTTTTAGCATAGTATCAAATTTCTCATACATTTCAGTTTTGTTATATAAAATATTAGCCCAATCACTTGTAGTTAAGCATATACCTAATCTTAACTTATCTTTTGTATTCATATCTTTAATTATATTTATTACGTTTTTAACCTTATCTTCTGCCATAACTTTTTGCTCCTTTTAAAATCTGGTATCATTATTTTTCTTTTTATTCTTTGTTTGCTTGTTTTCATATGGTATAGTTACTTTCCTATAAATATTATTAGCGATTTCATTATCATTGTCGTCAAATATGCCATTCTTGTATAGGTCATCACTAACAATCTTATAGTTATCATCTTTGTCATAGCAAATTCTTTTATGAAAATGACTCATAATATTATGCCAAAATCCTTTGAATTTTTGTAATTGAACTTTTATATTCTCTGTTTCTTCTCGTAGCCTAACAATTATTTTATCTTTAGCAGATAGTTCATTTTTCAATTTTCCAATCTCATCATCTTTTAGTTCCAATTGATATTTTAGTGAAGAATTTTCTTGCGCTATTTCAAAGGAACTATGTTCAAAATCTTTAATAGCTATATTTAAGTCATTTACACTTCTAACTGTTTTAGTAATATCTTTTATATCTTTTGTAAAATTTTTAATTTTTTCAACATCCTCGTTTGAAATAAGATTATTATTTTTATTAAGTTTAGATGGTTTTAGTTTATCTAATATTGA
>CALXYR010000022.1 GCA_944393025.1 uncultured Clostridia bacterium
TTTTGTATTGTATTCGTATTTTTTATAATTTCAAAATTAACTATGTCACTAGTTTTTTCTTTTAACTTTAATGTTATAGAAACATTTTCTTTTAGCTCTGTAGCTTTATTATTGTATGCATTTATACAAATATTAGAATTTATTGGAAGATTTATTTCCTGATTAAGTCCTAAATCATATATTTCATTATCTTCGTATATAAGTGAAATTAAATATTCATCTTTTGAATTTTTTACCCAAGATATATTTCCATTAGAGTCCTTTTCATTTTTTACTTCAATTACAATACTTCCTTTTTCTTCATCATAATTCCAATTTTCTTCTAAAAAATTAGTACCTGTAGAATCTCCATTTGTTGCAAGTGTTGTATTGGCACTTACTTTTATTTGAGATGGCTTTTTATCATTTATTTGAGGAACTGCAAATTCAATTTTTGTATTTGATGCTGGTAATAAATTATTTTCTATTCCTGTTTCAATTTTTAATTGAACAAATAACCCAGATTTATCTTTAACACTATATGGTATATATCTTTCTAAACTTATATTTGTTTTAGTATTTGCATTATTATACCAATTTACACAAACATTTTGCTCTTTATAAATTCTAGTTTCATTTGCTTGAGAATCTACATATTTTCCTTCAAATTTTATTTTACTTTCTTTAGTAAAATAATTTTCTGGCACTTTATCTAAATTTATAGCTTTAATTGGTACATCCAATATTATTTTTTCACCTTTTTTTATTTGGTTTAAATATATTGTATTAGATTCGATTTTTTCTATAGCATTATTAGTATAATTTGAATCTATTTCAAAATTCGAATCTTCAATCTTTATTATTCCATTATTTAAATACCCTGCATTTTGTACTTCAATTTCAAAATACAATTTTAATTCATTAGAATTTTGCTGTGCTTGTATTTGATACTCTTTGTTTTCAAAATATGCATTAAATTTTACATTCTCATGATTGGTATTTGCATTTTGTATATCACTAGCATATACATTTTCTGAAATTACTAATATTAATAAATGTGATATTAGTAATATTAATGCCATTGTTAGTGATATTATTTTGTTTCTAAATTTTCTCATAAGTTTTACACCATCCTCTGTGCCAAAATTTCCTTTTTATACTATTATATATAATAAATTTTAGCATGTTTGCGTTTTTTTTCAACATTTTTTTCATATGTAATTTTTGGAAATTGTTTAAAAACTTACGGATTTTTATTTATCCTACAAATATTAAATTTATGTTACAAAATTATTACTATTTTACAAAATATATTTTCACACTTTTTTATAAAATGAATATTATATTATAATCTTAATTCATATAATAATATAAAGGTTTTTAATATTTTGTAGAGCTTTTTTGCTCAAAATGGAGGTTATTTATGAATAATAATATGGATATGAAACAATTAATGAATATGTTATCTAAAATGGATAAAAATGAATTGGAAAACGGATTAAAAAAATTAAATTACATTCTAAATACAAAAGGTGCAGATCAGATTATAAATGATTTGCAAAAAAATAAAAACTAGTTTATGTGGAGGTTATTATGAATGAAGATATGTCAAATATGATAAATAAAATTAATAATATGATAAAAAATAATGAAATTCCAGATGAAATAAAAAATATAGTTAATCAATTTAATTCTAGTAATGATAATTCTGATAATAAATGTAATGACCAAGACATATCTTCATCATCTTCTACTGAAACAGATTTTGACATTAATACTATATTAAAAATAAAAAAAATGATGGATTCTATTAATTCAAATAAGGATGATTATCGTGCTAATTTACTTCGCTCTTTAAAACCTTATTTAAAACCATCTAGAAAAGAAAAAGTAGAACAATACATACAATTTCTTAATATTGAAAAAATGCTTGGAATGTTTAATTCCCTAGGTGGTGATTCTAAAAAGTGATGTACTATAATCCCTATATTCCTCATAGAAAATATTATTACCCTCACACTAATAGAAAAAATACATCTTCTAATTTTAAACAAACTAATTCTAATAGTAATAAAATATTAAATCCACCTAACAATAATAATGAAAAAAAAGAAGAAAATATTCAAAAGCCTAATATTTCTTTTGAATTATTTGGAATTAAACTTGAATTTGATGATATATTATTAATTATTTTAATTTTCTTTTTATATAATGAGGGTATAACTGATCAACTTCTTTTTATTACATTAATACTACTTTTACTTTCATAAAATATACTAATTAAATTATAATCATTTTATTTATATATATTAACAAGCTAGGTGTATGTATATATTTTTTTAGTAATTTTTTGGCCTTGTTGTCGAAACCATATAATCAAAATAAAATAAATTTTATTTTGATAGGTTTCTCCAATCGCACTCGCGTAATCGCTCGTTTGGTCGCTACGCGGACTGCAAAATTACTAAAAAAATATATACATACACCTAGCTTGTTAAAAATTAAATTAATTTAATCTATTATATAATAGCTCTTTTTAGCTACTCTAATATTAACTCTTCTTTATCATTTATGTATGCTGATGTTTTTATAGTTCTAATTTTTTCAGAATTTATCTCTATTTCTTTAACAATATCTGCTATTCTTATTTGTGTAGAATTTATCTCTACTGCTTCTATTATAGCATCTCTATTTCCTTTAGCACCTGCATGAGCTAATCCTCTTAAATTTCCTAAAATCACTATATTTTCGCTGGCAATAACCTCTGCTCCTGCATTTACATCTCCTATAATTACTATACTTCCTTCAAATTCTATTTTTTGACCTGATCTTAATGCACCTTTATGAAATTTTGTTTCTGATGTAGCTATCTCTTTATAAAAACTCTTTTTAATTCCGTGTAGCCCTAATACTTTTGGACTATCAAATTCTATTTGAACATTTAAAAATCTTTTAATTATAGATTGAATTTCATCCATTTCTTTATTTTTTAAAATCTTCCCTGTAATTAATATAGGCGTTTTATCTTCTTTATATAAATTTTTTAATTCAAGAATTTTCTTTTTTAATTCTGAAATAATGTCTCTTTGTTCTGCTGCTTCATCTATTTTAATAACTACTTGATTTTGTTTAATGCTTATACTTATACAATTATTCATATTTTCACGCTCTCTTTACTTTAACTTATCTTACACTTTCTATACTTGATATAGCATTTTTATCTTCAGTTATTTTTTCTGAATTCATTCCAAAGTATTCTTTCATTATTTCTTTTGCTACTATAGCAGTATTTCCACCTGAACCTGCTTTTTCTACTAATACAACTACCGCTATTTCAGGATTTTCATATGGTGCAAATCCTACAAACCAACCATGAGCTTCTCCTTCAATTCCTGTTTGTGCAGATCCTGTTTTTCCTGCAATATTTATATTAAAATCAGAAAATGTTGAGTATGCAGTTCCTCCTGTTTCACTAGTAACCCCTTTCATTCCTTTTCTTATTGCATCTAAATTTTCTTTAGAAATATTTAAATCTTCTTTATTCTCATTTTCTGTATTTAAAGTATTTTTTGTATAATTTTCTATTTCTCCTTCTGATACTTGCGAACCATCTGGTTTAATAATTGATTTTATAATGCTAACATTAATATTTTTACCACCATTTGCAAGCATACTTATGTATCTTGCCATTTGTATAGGAGTATATTCATTAAAGCTTTGTCCTATTGAAGCTGATAGTGTATCTGATGGATACCATGTATTATAGCCTATACTATTAGCATATTCTCTACTAGCTACTGTTCCTCTTTCTTCGCCAATTAACTCTATACCTGTTCTTTTTCCTAATCCATAGTAACCTGCATACTTTGCAATTGTGTCTATTCCCATTCTATAACCCAAATCATAAAAGAAATAGTTACAAGAATATTTTATTGCTTGTGTTAAATTTAAATAGCCATGACCTACACCATAACTTCTATAATACCAACAAGCTTGGCTATCTCCATATGGATAAACTCCTTTATCATTTATTAAGCTAGTAGTTGTTATTTCTCCAGTATCTAATCCTGCAGATGCTACTACCATTTTAAATGTTGAACCAGGTGGATAAGCACTGCTTATTGCTCTGTTTACATATTTTCCTGTTTTATCATTTTCTGTATATTCTTCAAAATATTTTTCTGGACTATAGGTTGGATAACTTGCTAAAGCTAAAATTTCTCCCGTATTTACATTCATAACTACAACAGCACCTGCATCTGCATCATATTTTTCCCCATATTTTCCTTTTGCTATATCTTTTATGTTCTTCTCTAGTGATTGTTCTGCTACTTTTTGTAAATTTGCATCTATTGTAAGTATTACATCTGAACCTGCAACAGCTTCCTTAGAAATATATTCACTAGTTATAGCACCATCCACAGTCATATCCACTTGTTTTGTTCCATCTGTTCCTTTTAAATATTCTTCAAAAACTTTTTGTATACCATCTTTTCCTATTATATCATCATTTCTATAGTTATCTTTTCTTTGTTCGTATTCTTCTTCACTTATTGCTCCAACATATCCTAAAACATGTGCTGCTAAACTTCCAGAAGTATATGATACTATTGGCTCTGTAACAACATTTATACCTGCTAATTTTGCGTTTTGCTCTCTTATTTGAACAGCTGAAGTATTACTTATATCTTTTGCAATTGTTACTGATCTAGTAGAACTATAACCTATTCTAGCAATTTCATACCTTACCGCCATTATTTTTCTTACTAGTTTTATGTCTTCTTCGTCTATTTCATATCTATTTTTTAACTCATAAAAAACTTGTTCTGCGGTATAATCTTCATTTAAATTATTCTCTTTTTTCCACGCTTTTTGTTCTTCTTCCGTTTTTAATTTATATTTAAAATCTTCTACCTCTATTGGTAAATTATCTATGAATTCATCTTTATTTTTTTCTATTATTTCTATAAATTTTTTAATAGCTGTGTTTAATTCTTTGTTATCTACTTTTGTACTATATATTTCCACACTATAGCCTGTATCTGTTTTTACTAAATCAATTCCTGTTCTGTCTTTTATCGAACCTCTTGCAGCTTTTAAAACTGTTTCTCTAGTTAATCTAGAATTTGAAGTCTCTCTATATTCCTTTCCATTAATAATTTGTAAATTAAATAATTGAATTAATAAAATTATTCCTGATATGTATATTATAGTAATAAGTATATTATATCTTAGTCTATTATCCCTATCTTTTTCTTTATTCAATATCTCACCACCAACTAAAAATATCTTGTAAGTATATTCTTTGTTTTAAATACTTCTTCTAAATCATGTCCTAAATTTTGTATTAATGAATACAAAATAATAGTAATTAAAGAATTGTATAATATCTCTATTAATAATATTTTTAAAAATTCTATTATTTCTATGTTTAAATTCAATATTATTATATTAAAAATGTAACATCCTGATTCATATATTGCAGTTACACCAGCTATCATAAGCATAATTGTAATTCTATTTTCTTTTGAAAAGTTTTTATCTAAATATTCTCCAATTAGTCCAACTAATCCAAGCATAATTCCCGAAATACCTATTTGCCTACCTAATACAATATCTAAAAAAAAGCCAAAAATAAATCCTAGTATTAGCCCTAATTTTTTTCCTGCAAATAAGCCTATACATAATATAAGTATTATAAACAAATTAGGTTGTACTCCTGCTATTGTAAACCAATTAAAAAAATTTGATTGCAACAAAAAAATTATTAAAAAACTAACTATTATAAAAATTATAGATAAAAATTTTTTCAATTTGCATAAACCCCTTTTATTCTTTAACTGTATTTGTTATTACAAGCACAGCACTTAATTTGTTAAAGTCCACAGCTGTTTCTACCTTTGCATATCTATCTGTTATATTATTTGTATTTACTACTTCTTTTATTGTTCCTATATGTATTCCTTTTGGATATATTCCACCTATTCCAGAAGTTTCTACACTATCTCCTTGCAAAACAACTGCATCTGTTGGTATAAAAGTAGCTTTTAATATACCTTTGTCCTCTAAGGTTCCTTGTACAATTATAGTTTCATCAGTTGTACTTATTTTGCTTGTAACAGCAGTTGCTGGATCAACTATAGTCTGAACTTTTGATGTATTATTTGATACAGATATAATATGTCCTACTAATCCACTATCTGCAATTACTGTCATATCTTTTTTTATTCCATCATTTGTTCCTACATTTATAACTATAATGTTACTATAATTACTAATATCTCTATTTATTACATCTGCTGGAATAGTATTATATTCTTTATATTTATCTTTTAAATTAACATATTCTTTTAGTGTTTCATTTTCTGCTTTTACTATTTCTAATTCTCTTAATGATTGCTCTAATTCACTATTTTTCTTTTTTAATTCATTATTTTCATTTTTTAATGTATCTATACTTTCAAAAAAACTACTATTTCCAGATAATTTATTTTTCAAATATATAAAACCATTTTGAATAGGCATAACAAAAATATTACATATATTTTGAATATATGATGCTTGATTAACACTATTATTAGTAAAAATAACTAATAATACTATAATAATTATTGTTATTACTATACCTGCAATTCCTTTTTTATTATTTTTATACATATTAGTTAATCATCCTTTTTATCATTACTTCCTTCTTCTTGAATTTATTAATATTGTCTTTAACTTTTCTAAATCTTCTAATGTTTTACCAGTTCCCTTTACAACACAATTTAATGGTGATTCAGCTATATATACTGGCATTTCTGTTCGTTCAGCAATTAATTTATCTATATTTTTTATCAATGCTCCACCACCTGCAAGAACAATTCCTTTTTCCATAATATCTGATGAAAGTTCTGGTGGTGTTCTTTCAAGTGTTTGTTTAATAATTTCCACTATTTTTTCAATAGATTCTCTCATTGCTTCTTCTATTTGGCTTGAGGTAATAGTTACTGTTTGTGGTAAACCTGTTGTTAAATCTCTACCACTTATCTCCATACTTAGTTCTGTAACTAATGGTGTTGCACAACCAATTTCTTTTTTTATTTGCTCTGCTGTTGTTTCTCCTATAGCAAGATTCATTTCTCTTCTTATATAATTTACAATATCTTCATCTAGTTCATCTCCTGCTATTCTTAAAGAATTGCTAACAACAATTCCTCCTAAAGAGATAACTGCAACTTCTGTTGTACCTCCTCCTATATCAACTACTATATTTCCTGTTGGTTCTGCTACTTCTAAACCTATTCCAATAGCTGCTGCCATTGGCTCTTCTATTAAATATACTTCTTTTGCTCCTGCTTGTAATATTGCTTCTTCTACTGCTCTTTCTTCTACTTCTGTAATTCCAGATGGTACTCCAACAACTACCCTAGGTTTATTTATATTATATCTTTTACAAACTTTATAAATTATATTTTTTAGCATTAATTGAGTTGCTGTAAAATCAGCTATTACACCATCTTTCATTGGTCTTATCGCTTTAATTCCTTCTGGTGTTCTTCCTAACATATCTTTTGCCTCATGACCTGTTGCAAGTATTTTATGTGCTTTTTTATCTATTGCAACAACTGATGGTTCATTTAATATTATTCCTTTTCCCTTTAAAGTAACCAAAGTATTTGCTGTACCTAAATCTATACCAATATCTTTTGTTCTTAGTGTAAATAGGCTCATATTGTTATTCTCCTCTCAAAATTTATTTATCTTAGCATTTTTATCTCAAAAATACTATTAAACCCATATTTCCCAATAATTATGTGATCTAACATTTCAATTCCAATTAATTTTGAAGCTTTTTGTAATCTTTCTGTAAATTCAAAATCATTTTTACTTGGTGTTGGATCTCCACTTGGATGGTTATGTACTAAAATAATCTTTGGTTCTCCTAATTTTATAACTTCTAATAATATATCTTTTGGCTGTACTATAGCAGAATTTGTTCCTCCAAAACAAATATCTATAATTTTTACTACTATATTTTTAGAATTAAGAATTATAGCTTTTACAATTTCTCGTTTTTCATCTTTCATTTCTTCTGTTAATATTCTTGCTACATCTTTTGGTGAATTAATTTTTATTTGATTAGTATTAAGTGGTCTTGATATTCTTCGTGCAAGTTCGCAAACTGCTCTTAGCTGTATTGCTTTTACTTTACCAATTCCCTTTATACTCATAAATTCTTTTATAGATATATTTTGTAAAAAACTTAAGTTGTTTTCTCCATTTTTCTCTAATTTTAATATTTTCTGTGCTAAACTAACACTTGTTTCTTCTTTTGTTCCACTTTTAATTATAATTGCAATTAATTCTGCATTTGATAAAGCTTTTTCTCCATACATCTCCAATTTTTCGTATGGTCTTTCATATATAGGGATTTCTTTGATTTTCATTTTAATTTTCCTTTCTTATACCCCTATATATTTTAATAATTCTACTTAGATTTTTTTATAAATAAATATTGCAAGTACCATTCCAATAATGCTAGATATGTTTATTTTTAGCATTAATGCAAATGTTAATGATATAACTTGTAAATTTAGTGTTATTGGATCTTCAAACCCAAAGTTTTGTCCATATGATAACCACCATAAAAAATCCACTTTTCCTGCAAGTTCTCCCAATAGTCCTCCAACAACAATTCCACATAAAATAAATAATATAAGTATCCATATATTTTTTTCTCTTGTTGCCATATTTATTATATCCTCCTCTTTTGCATATATTCACATATTTTATACCTATGTATTATATCTTGTCTATTGTTTTTTTTCAAGTTTTCTAGGAAAGTTTTTCTATTTATTTTTATTTTGTATTATGTTACAATAAATTTATAAAAATATCTTTTATTTTATTTATTTTTATGTTATATTTATAGTTACCTTTTTTAATTATTCAAAATATAATATTATAGTATAATTTACTGGAGGATTTTTAATTAATGAAATTTGAAAAACTTAATGAAAATAAAATAAGAATAACTTTATCTATTCATGATTTAGAAGAAAAGGACATAAGCTTTCATGACTTTATGTCTAATTCTATAGAAAATCAAGATCTTTTTTTAGATATGCTAGAAAAAGCTGAAGAACAAATTGGTTTTAAAGCTCAAGATTGCAAAATCAAAGTAGAAGCATTAGCTATGACAGAAAATGATTTTATTGTAACCATAACTAAAGTACTTCCAGAAATAAATAAAAAAGGTAGTCCAATTTATTTGAAGAAAAAACCAAAAATAAAAAGAAAAATAAATAATATAAATTCTTCTCAACTTATTTATAAGTTTAATACTTTTGATGATTATTGCAATTTTATTGAATTTTTAATTTATAATAATCTTGAGGATGCAATAAAAATAGCTGATAAAATATTAATATATTCATATAACAATAACTATTATTTAGTTTTAAATAATTTGAATACTACATATAATAAAATATCAACTTTTTTAACTTCAATTACTGAATTTGCTTCTTATGTAATAGAGCCAAACTTGTTTATTTGTAGACTTACAGAGTCTGGAACATTATTTGTTAAAAATAATGCATTTAAAAAGAGTTTTATTCACTTTTTAAATGCTAAATAATAGAGATTAAGTTTATTATTTTCAAATATTTGTTACTCAAGCGACCCCAATCTTGTTGTGTAAATAATTGTTTAAAATACTGATATATGAATATTTTCTAAAAAGTAAAGAACTATGATAAATTTTATTATTATCATAGTTCTTTTGTTTTAATATGTATAATATTGTGGATTTAATGTTACCCCGTTTTTTCTTATTTCAAAATGTAAATGGTTTCCTGTTGAATTTCCTGTTGTTCCAACTGTTGCTATTACTTCTCCTTGGCTAATTGATTGTCCTTTTGAAACTAATAAACTATTACAATGTGCATATAGTGTTGTTATTCCATTTCCATGAGATATTATTACATAATTTCCATAACCATCTCCAGGATTACCAGAAAAAGTTACAGTTCCAGCAGCTGCTGCTTTAATAGATGTTCCCCCTGGAGCTGAAATATCAAGACCTGAATGTGAATGGTCTCTTACACTATCATTACTTCCATATCTTGAAGTTATTACTCCTGATACTGGATTTATCATGCTTATTCCTAAGCTTACCTTTGAAGATGATGACCCAGAACTATAGTTGGATGCTGGTGCATAGGAATATGAATAAGTTGGAATAACAACTTTTTCTTCATATAATTCTGATACACATTTTTTAACACTAGTAAACTTCTTTAATTCTTTTCCATATTTTTCTATAATTCCTAATTCATCTTGATTTGCACTATCTTTTTCTTCTAACTGATCAATTACTTTTTCTGCATCTTTAAATGATGATAAATAAAATTTTTCCTTTTTATCTTCTATTATTGCATAATATTTATAATAAGGTGTTCCATTTTCCGTAACCTTGGAAAATATTTCATCATCATTTGTACTTACATCTTTTTTTAGTAAACATAACTTATATGTAGGTATAGCATCTATTTGAATAAAAGCTATATTTTCTTCTTCATTTTCTGATGTATAATTATTAATTTTTTCTTGCAATTTGCTTTTATCTGATGTAAATCCTATTACTTCTCCATTTAAACTTACTTCATAAGTTGGATTATAAAATAACACAACTAATCCAATTAATACAATTATTGATAAGAATATTAAAACTAATAACTTTATAGACTTTCGTGTAGTTACAGCAATTTTCTTTAAAATATTAATATTAAACATTCCTTTCTTTTGGCTTCTAAAAACCTTTTTTAATATTGATATTTTATATTAAAAAAAGATTTTAAACAATTTTTAAATTTGTTTAAAATCCTTTTTAATTTTAGTTTAATTTATATTTACTTTTATTTACTCTTTTTTTCTTTGTTTTTCTTTTTACATTATTGTAATTCTGTTTTTACAGTCTGTATTTCCGTAGGAGTTGCTTGGCATGCTGATTTATAATATCCTTTTGCTTGTGCTGTTTTAAAAAGTTCATATTGAAAACTTTCATCATTATTTCTTATCTGTTGAAGCGTTTGTCTTAACTGCATATTTTCTGTTTCTGAAATTGCTGTTTGATATGAACCAAGACTTGCCTTTACTCCAGACAAAATATCATTTACCATTGTTTTTTCATCCATTATATATACCTCCATAATCTTTTAATTATTTAAAAAAGACATTAATTTTTGTTTTGTATTTAAACTGTCTGGTGCATCTTTTGTAAACATTTGCTTTATTTGAGGATCTACTGCTTGAGAAGCTTATGTGTTTAACTTCTGATATGAAGTTTCGTGTGAACCTATAAAATGTCTTAAATTTTGTAATTCAACTTGACTTAAATTTGGCATTTAAAATCATTCCTTTCATAATTATTTCTATTTTTATTATTTGTATTTTTTTTATTTTTATACAAAAAAATTGCACAATTCAAAATAAATGAATTGTGCTTTCTTATTGTATAGGAAAAATCGGCTTTTTACTTAATATTTCAGTATTTTTAACGATTTTTGCTATACAACAAGGTTAAGTTTCCTTGGGCCGAGCGTATTTGCGAAGCAAAACGCTCATGTGGCGAAGCCACTTTTCTTATTGTATAGAAAAAATCGACTTATTACTTGATATTTCAGTATTCTTAACAATTTTTTCTATACAACAAGGTTAAGTTTCCTTGAGCAGTTCATATTTGCGAAGCAAAATGTTACAAAAGGCGAAGCCACTTTTCTTATTATATAATTTCTAAATTTGCAAATTTTGCCATTAATCTTTTATTTCCCACTTTATCAAATGAAATGTCTAACTTAAAGTCATCTCCTTCTTCTTCTATCTTATTTATTGTTCCTTCTCCAAATCTTTTATGGTATATACGCTGACCTTCTTTATATTTTGAAATATCTGTCTCGTTATTTATTTTTTTGTTATTTAGTGAATTTAAAAAGCTTTCTGCTGTTTTAAATTGAAATCCTGAATTAATTGAATTAGCAACAATTTTACTATTGTCTTTAAAATTATTATTATCTATTTTATATGTTTTAATCTTTTGACTTGTTCCATATTCCCATTTATATATACTGTCATTAAATTCTTCTACTTTTGAATCATTTAAATTATCATATCCATCCAATAAATCAGATGGAATTTCATTTATAAATCTTGAAATCTGATTATAACTTGTAGAACCAAATATTGTTCTTTTTTTAGAACAAGTTAGGTATAAATATTGTTTTGCCCTAGTTATTCCTACATAAAATAATCTTCTTTCTTCTTCTATTTCTTTAGGTTCTCCTATTGATTTGTTTCCTGGAAAAATTCCTTCTTCAAGTCCTACTAAAAAAACAACTGGAAATTCTAATCCCTTTGCACTATGTAAAGTCATGAGAGTTACAGAATCTTCTGAATCTTCCATCCCATCAATATCACTACTTAATGTAATTCCTTCTAAAAAATCTCCTAATGTATTTTCTGCTTCTTCTTCTTCAAATTCTATAGCAACTGTTAAAAATTCCTCTAAGTTCTGAATTCTAGATTCCGCTTCTGTTGTATTTTCTAATTCTAATGCTTTTACATAACCGGTTTTATTTAAAGTTTCTTTTATTAATTCAGATATACTTAAACTTTCTATTTTACTTCTTAAGTATTCTATTGTTTCTATAAACTCTTGTGCATTTATCTTTACTCTATTTAAACCATATTCATCTGCATGTTTAATAATATCAAACATAGAAAGACCAGTTTTTTCTGATATCTCTTGTATATTATCTATACTTGTTTTTCCAATTCCTCTTTTAGGTTCATTTATTACTCTTTTTAAAGAAATATTATCTGAGAAATTATAAATTAATCTTAAATATGAAATAATATCTTTAATTTCTTTTCTTTCATAGAATTTTAATCCTCCTACTATTTTATATGGAATTGCTTCTCTTCTTAATATTTCTTCTATTGCTCTAGATTGTGAATTCATTCTGTATAAAATAGTAAAGTCTGAATATTTAAAATATTCCTCTCGTCTTAAATGATTTATTTCTTCTACAATAAATCTACCTTCATCATATTCATCGTTTGATTTATAAATTACAGGTAAACTTCCTTCATCATTTTCTGTCCACAGTTTCTTTTCATATTTATTTTCATTATGTTTTATTACAGAATTAGCTGCTTTTAATATATTTCCTGTACATCTATAATTTTGTTCTAATTTTATTATTTTTGTTCCTGGAAAATCTTTTTCAAAATTTAAAATATTGCTAATATCTGCTCCTCTGAAACTATATATTCCTTGGTCATTATCTCCAACCACAGTAATATTTCCATATTTTGATGCTAGAATCGTAACTAAAGTAAACTGTGCTTTATTTGTATCTTGATACTCATCTACTAATACATATTTAAATTTACTTGTGTAGTATTCTAATACATCTTCATTTTCCATAAGTATTTTAATTGTATAATTTATAATGTCGTCAAAATCTATAGCATTATTTTCTTTTAATCTTTTTTGATATAATTCATATATTTTTCCTATTATTTCTTTTCTATAATCACCTGCATATTTGGTTTGATATGCTTTTGGTTCCAACATTTCATTTTTTCCATTACTAATTTCTGATATTATGCTTCTATCTGTAAACATTTTGTCGTCTATTTTTAATGTTTTCATACATTCTTTTATTAATGTTTTTTGGTCTGATGTATCAAAAATCAAAAATGTATTATCAAATCCTAAGCGGTCAATATATCTTCTTAAAATTTTTACGCAAATCGAATGAAATGTACCAATCCACATATCTTTTGCTACTTCTCCAACAAGTTTTTCCACTCTTTCTTTCATTTCATTAGCTGCTTTATTAGTAAAAGTAATTGCTAAAATATTCCAAGGCTTTATGTTTTTCTCTTGTATTAAATATGCTATTTTATGTGTTAATACTTTTGTTTTTCCGCTTCCTGCTCCTGCTATTACTAAACAAGGTCCTTCTGTATTAAGTACTGCTTGTTTTTGCATATTATTTAACTCATTTATTAATTCTTGCATAATATAATTTCCTCTCAATGTATATTTATTTCAAAATTTTTACTTATTATATCTTAAAACAAACTTATGTTCAATGTATTTTATACAAATTTTTAATTATTTTTTTAATATTTATATCTTTATATTATCTACTCATATCTTCTTTACTTCTATTTCCTTTTAATTCTCTACTCACATTAACTCTTGTTGATTGAGTTAAACTTTCCCTAAATCTATTTGGTAAATTCAAAGCTACTTGTGGAATTGATTCTAATTGAATATTTTTAAAGACAGAAAGTTTCTTTCTTTTACCTCTTTTAAATTCTGGAAATAATTCAATACTCTTGTGACATTTAGGCACATTTATTTCATCCGGTATGTGTGACACTCTATCTTCTCCACAATTAAGAAATTCTTGATCACTTTTCAAACAAAATTTAGGTCTTCTCCCTCTTCTTATATTTATATAATCCCATGTTAAATCTGCATTATACCAGCTATTACCTAATTTAACCAAATTATATGCATGACAATCTCCATTTTTATCCTCTAAGCTATAACATATTTTTGATTCTATTCCTACGAGACTTAAAGTTTGTTTTAAGGTTTCGGCAAATCCTGTGCAAACACCTAAACCCAATAAAACTGGATTTTCTAAATTCCTTGATTTATTTTTATTTTCAATAGCATATTCTGTTCCCTCTTCTATTGCATCTAAGTCATAACTAATCATATTAGCTAATCTTATATATATCTTTTTAAATTTTTCTTTATTTGATTTTTTTCCTAAACCTTCAACCAATTTTTCTAACTTATATCTTATAATTGCATATCTTATTAAACCCATCTTTTGTACACAACTATTTTCATGATAACCTATTAAAACTTGTCGTACTCCATATTTTGCTAATACTCTAGGTTCTGCTTCTGCAATAGTATTACAGCAAAAATATGCATTACAATTTTTTAAATTTATTTTTCCTTTAAATTGTTCTAATCTTTGTAACTCTAAAGGCTTAACCCTTATAACTATATTTTTATTTTTTTCACATTCTCTTATGCAATTTTCTAGCATATCATCTGGAACTTTATCTAATGCTATTAATAATTTTTCAGTCTCTGTACTTTTACTATCATTAGTTGTTGTTGAATTTAAATTATTCATTTTTTAGTAATTTACCCCTTTATTATTTTACTAATTTCTTATTGTTGCAATTTATATTTTTTAATTTGTTTAATTTTTCTAACATATTTTCTATAAATAACCCTACATAACAATTATTAAAATTTATATTTTTTATATTGCTATTACATAAATCAATTAGCATTTTTCTTTTTATTTCTATTTCTTCAAAAGAAATTTCTTCTGTATTATTAATATAATTTAAATTTTGTAAGTTTATTTTTCTACAATCTCTTATATATATTTCATTAATTTTACTATTTTTTAAAAAAATACCAATATTTATATTATTGCAAAAGTCAAATATAATTTTTTTTAACTTTAATTTAATATTAATATTAGAATTAATTTTGCAATTAAACAATTCAAAAATCTCAATTGTTTGTAATTCTTCTAAATTTTTATAATTTTTTTCATATATATAATAGTTTTTTAATATACATTTTTTTAAATTTTTTAATTTGTTTAAGTCTCCTAAATCAAAATTATATGCTTGGTCAATGCTGTTATTTGCATCTAATGTAATTACTTCTATTGTATCTAAGTCTTTTTCTTCTATTTCTGTAGAACTTTTATTTATTATAGCTTGTATGATTTGCTCTAAATTTTTATTTCTTAATTTTACCATTTCTTATATATTCATATTAAATTAAATACAAATAAAATTAAATTTTATTACTGTATTAAATAAAATAGTTTACCCTTTCTTAAAATTATTTATAACTTATGTCTCTTTATATAATTATATATGCTATATGCATTTTGTCAATTAATATTTAATAATTTCATATATTAGTTACAAATATTCCTAATAATAAACCCAAAATATTTCCTATAGCTGTTATTTTACCATTATATAATTTATTTGATTCAATTGTTAGCTCTCCAGAAACAATATAAATCATTGCTCCTGCTGAAAATGCTAAACACATTGCTATTATTTCTTTTGATATTCTTCCTATTATACTTCCAAATAAAGCTCCTATTCCAGTAGTAATTCCAGATAAAATCACATAATATATAACTTTAAAAACTGGCATTCCTCCATTTTTCATTGGTACTGCCATTGATATACCTTCTGGTAGATTCTAAAGTAGACAGTTAGCTTTAATTTTTTCCTTCAATATTGTTTTTACATTCTTCTATTATTCTATCAAAATCAGAAATATATTTTTTATCTTGTTCTTCTCTAAACTTCTCGTACTCATTTTCTGCAAATTCTTTTGCCAACTCTGCTGAAATAGTTCCTTTACCTTTTAGTACATCATACCTATTAGTTTTTAACATAGTGTTTAATTCTTCAACCCAATCTTTCATTTTCATTGGTATTTGTCTTTTTGCCCTATTCTCTGCAATGTCTAAATACATATTTACTATGTCTTGTAAAAACTCTAATTCTTTTGATGTTAAATAGTTTTTTGCAATAGAAACATCACTTTTTAAAATTTTTCCATCAGGAGATTGTTTCCAAGAAGTTAAGCCCATATGTTCTTTTTTACTGCTTGCTCTATGATATATAATTTCAGCGGCAGTCTCATTTGTAATAGCATAATGAAATTTATTTTGAATAGTTGCATAAAAATCCTTTGCGGTTTCAGAATTTTTATTATAATCAATACTGCATTCAGCAAAAATATCTGTTACTTTTTGATAAAATCTTCTTTCACTTGTTCTAATCTCCTTTATGATTTCTAATAATTCATCAAAATAATCTTTTCCATATTTTGCGGGATTTTTTAATTTTTCTTTATTTATGCTGTATCCTTTTATAATATATGATTTTAATATTTCTGTAGCCCATTGCCTAAACTTTGTTGCTTTTTTTGAGTTTGCTCTATATCCCACAGCAATAATCATATCTAAATTATAATAATCTATATTTCTAGTAACTCTCCTTCCTCCTTCATTTTGAACTGTTGCAAATTTTGCAACAGTTGAATTTCTTTCAAGTTCTCCTTCCAGATATATATTGTTTATATGCCTAGAAATATCTGATTTATCCTTATCGAATAATTCTGCAATTTTATTTAGTGGAAGCCAAATTGTTTCATTGTATAAAAAAGCTTCTACCTCTATTTTACTATTTTCATCTTCGTAAATAATTAAATCTCCTTTAGTTAATTCTTGCATTAGTGACCTCCTTTTATCGTGAACTTTTGTTTGTATTTTATAGTTTTTTTATCTATTTGTCAATGGTTCTGTCCAAATTCTTTCAGAATCGTATAAAAATATTATCTATTCAGTTTAGATTATTTATAAATACCATTCAGTTTTTTGAAATTAAAATATAGGTCTACTTGTTTGTCTTGATGTATCTCTATTCTGTTAATCAACACTTTCATTATCTCTGGAGTTGGTTTTTCAAGTTTCAAAAATTCTTTCACAAGCTTTTCTATATCGTCATCTTTGTCGTCTGTACATTCCTCGGCTTCTTTTTTTAAGTCTATATACTCTGTTTCTTTAGTCTTTTCAACCTTTTTTAATTTTTCAAAAAGTCTTTCATACATTTCTTCACTAAGTTTGTTATTTAGCTTATCAATATACATTTTATCAATATTATTATTTATGATTTCAATTTCTTTTTCTATTTTGTTAAGCATTTTTTTATAATCATATTTTGTTTTACTTTGTTTAATGTTTAACATAATTTTTTTATTGTCAAT
>CALXYR010000023.1 GCA_944393025.1 uncultured Clostridia bacterium
ATATTCACGTTAGCAGTACCTACAGCATTATTTTTTTTTTTTATTTTTACAGCACTATTTTCTGTTCCAACTGTGTCAATGTTAGCATTTTTTATAGTAACATTTGTAACTCCTGTTCCATAATAATTATCTACATTTACACCTCTTGTACAATTTGAAATTTTAGCACTTTCAATTATAACATCTGATGGACTATATATTTCTATTCCAGCAGCTGACCATTGACCTTCATATGTAGAATCTGAATTTGTTATTGTAGTATTTGAAATTGTTGCTGTTGTTTTTGTTGTTCCAAGCCCAATTGAAATTCCTTTTACTAATATTCCTTCTTCGTTAGATTTAGAATATGTGTTTTTACAATCAATTGAAGTATCTATTACGCTCAAGTTTCCTGAACGAACATCAATTGCGCTTCTTCTAAAATCTGAAATTGAAACATTGTTTACAAAAACTTTTGTATTTTCTGATGCTCCTGATAAAACCTTTATTACGGCTTCACCTGATGCTGTTTCTTGATTTCCTCCAAATTCTTTCATAGTTGCATTTTGAATAGTAACTTCTGCACCATCAATTACAAAGCATACACTTGAATCATCATTATTACCTGTAATTGTTTTGTTGTTTCCCTCTATTGTTAATGGTTGTGTTATTTTAAGTAGTCCTTCTAATGTAATATTTTCTGTTAATTTAATCGTTTTACCTGAATTATCAGGATTTTCAATTGCTGATTTTAATTCTGCATAGCTTTTTACTTCTACATCTGTATTACTTGCTAAAGAATACATTGGAATAACAGATAAAACCAATGCCATTACAATTAATACAGGCACAATTCTTTTTAGCATAGAATTTTTCCTCCTTTTTTTTAATTATATATTTTACAGTTTAATATTACATTTAGTATATATTTTTGTCAATACAAATATAATTTTTTATTTTATTTTGTCGTAATTTATAGTATTTCTATAATTTCTTCTATTGGAATTTTCTTTTTATCTTCTAATATTAATAATTTGTTATACTCATCTATTCTCCTTAAATTTCCAATTATAGTTACATATTCCCCGCCAGATTTTTTTATATCCGGAATAAAAAATGTTATTGTAACTTTAGGTTTATCATTAATTTTACTTTTTAATTCTATTATTTTATTATCTATTTTTTTCTTCTCTTCCTCATCAATCTCGATCCTATCTTCAGTTATTCTAGCTGTTTCTTTTATAGCATCACCATATCCAGTTAATGCCGCGAATGGTGCAAATTGAGCAGCTCTTTGTTCTTTGCTTAATCTTGGATGTTTCACTGATACATGATGAGGTAAATTTATAATATCATCGTAATTATTCATTTTTTCTCCTATTCTTTATGCCCTCCAATTTGAGCATTTCTTTCTATTGTTGTTCCATCTTTTTCAAGATTCATACCTTTTATAATTGCATTCTTTCCAAATTTTTTCTTAATATCTATAATTGCATGTTGTAAATTATTTTCATCTTTTCTTTTCTTTAACTCTTTATTTTTCTCTTCTTCTTGCTTTTTATAATCAATAAATAAGCTCATTTGCTCTTGTTCATTTTTATTTCTTATTTCTGATTCATTTATAACATTATTTGCTACAACAGTTATTCTTCTTACTAATAAGTTCTTATTTATAATTCTATCATATAATTCTTCAATCGCTTCCATTATAATTTTTGTAGATGATGTTTTTTTATCTAAATTTATAGTGCCATGTGCGTGTTTTGGAATTTCTCTGCCATATCTATCTTTTACAATCTCTCCACTATATATTTCTCGTATTTCTTGATTTGTAAGATTTTCTATATCATACCCAATCGTTAATACTAATTGGTCTGTAACTAAGTGTTTTTCTACTAAATCTAATACCAAAAGATCTGTCATTTCTTTTACTATTAGTTTTGTTTGATTGTAGTTGTATGGACAGTGTAAAACTTGTCCTGAACTTATACTATTTGTTGCTGGTTTAAAAGATTTTATGTCTTTAATTGTGCATGGTTCATAACCCCAGCTGTGATCTATTAAGAACTCCGCATTTATTCCAAATAATTTATATAACAATTCTTCATTTTCTATGGAACATCTCGCGACATCTCCCATTGTATACATATTGTGTAGCTCAAGCTTTTTAGCATATCCTTTTCCAACTCTCCAAAAATCAGTAATAGGCCTGTGATTCCATAATAATTTTCTATAACTCATTTCATCAAGTTCAGCAATTCTTACGCCATCTTTATCAGCTTTAACGTGTTTAGCGCCAATATCCATAGCAATTTTAGCTAAATACATATTTGTTCCAATTCCGCCTGCAGCTGTTATACCTGTTGTTTTATAAACTTCTTGAATCATATCTGTGACAAATTGTTTTGGTGATTTATTAGAAGTTTTAAGATAATGAGTTAAATCACAAAACACTTCATCTATTGAGTATGCATAAATATCTTCAGAAGAAACATATTTTAAATAAATATTATATATCATTGTACTATATTTCATATATAGTCCCATTCTTGGAGGTGCTACAATATAGTCAAGCTCCAAATTAGAATTTTTTTTAAGTTCAATCGAATCAAAAGATTTTCCTACAAATTGATGATTAGGAATTTTATATCTTCTATCAAAGTTAACTTCTTTTACTTTTTGAACAACTTCAAATAGTCTTGCTCTTCCAGGTATTCCATATGCTTTTAATGAAGGAGTTACTGCAAGACATATTGTTTTTTCTGTACGAGACTTATCTGCTACTACTAAATTAGTTTGTAAAGGATTCAATCCTCTTTCAATACATTCTACAGATGCATAAAAACTTTTTAAATCTATACAACAATATATACCCATCTTGCAACACCACTCCTTTTATTTTTTCTTTATTATTATATATCTTTTTTCGTTTCAAAACAAGTGTTTGTTTAAAAATAAAAAAATATAATACTTTTATAAGTATCATATTTTTTTATTACTTATATAATAATTATTTCCTTATCATTTGCTAATCTTATCATACAATCTTCTAATCCGCATTTGCTCAAATGCTTCTGGATTTTCACTATGTATTGGTATAATCATTTTAGGTTTTACAGTTGAACATACTTTTTTTATTGCTTTAAAGTCTGCATGTCCGCTTGTATGTAAATATATATGATTTTTTGGTACAAATTCCTGCAAATGTTTATACTCAGTAAATTTTTCATTTAAATATCCATTCCACTGGGAATATATAAAAGCATTATTAGGAAATTGTTGAATAACATTTTTAGAAATATAATTATCTCTAACTAACATTACAAAGCCCCTTTGTTTCATAAGTGGAAATATGTTATCATCATAACTTAAAACTTTTCCTTTAAATTTATATAACGTACTTCTTGCAATAGAATCTATATACATTAAAATATCTTTTTGATATTTATCACATACAAATAATTTATTCTCTTTTATTGCTGCTTTATGTATTGCAGCGATTCTATCAATATTAGTACTACTACACATTACAAAATTATATTTATTGTTTTTAAAAATCTCTTCTGCTCTTTTTTGTAATTCATTTTCAGTAATAGTTTCTTCATTATTCCTTGATAAAGTAGTACCTTCACAAATCAAAACATCTACTTTTTTTACATATTTTTTTAGAGCCTTTATAACTGATTTTCCTCTTTGCCCATGTAACCTAAAATCTCCTGTGTGTAGTAATTTTTTTCCATCACACTCTATTAAAAACATATGAGCATTAAAAGCAGAATGATCTACCTCTATTGGTGTTACTAATATATCCTTTACTTTAATCTTTTGTGGAATTTTATAAGTAAAAAAACTGTCTACCTTTTCTAAATCTTTTTTAGATGTTAATTCTACTTTTTCAAGTCTTTCTTGTAATATTTTAAAAATTTGTTTTGAGTGCTCACCAATATATATTGGAATATTAGGATATATTTTATTATATAATCCAATGTGATCTCCATGATAATGTGTTATAAATACGGCATCAAAACTTGGATTACCAGTATTTAGTCCCACTACTTTGATTTCTGTATTTTTTTCTTTATTTATTGTTGGTAAATTTTCGCCAATATCTATTGCTATTCTTGTACCTCTTTTAGATTGTATCTCTGTAATACAACCACCTATTTGATGTGTTCCTCTATGAATTATAATTTGCATATCAAATCTCCTATTATTTTAATATTCCTCTATCATACATCTCTAAAACTAATTCTAAGTCTTCAATTTTATAAGCATCCTCACTTACATAATCAAAATCTTCCTTTTTTGCCTTATTATACAATTCATCTAATTCAGCTTTTACTTGTTGTTTGCAATAGTAGTCTTTAATATTTAAATTAGATATAACTTTAAAATATATTTTATAAAAAGCTTCAGGATAATGGGCCTTATACCAAGCCAATTTAAAAGCATTCATAGTATGGATTATTGAATGAGATTTTGAAAACATATATCTAATTTTTTCAGCAGATTTTATATACCAATCAGGAATATTATGTTCTTGCATTATTTTTTTATATTCATTCCATTTATTATTATAATCTTTATTGATATTTTTATCAAGTTTTCTAGTATTTCCACCTTTAAAAATTTTCCCCATTCTTACAAATTCTACTATATCATAAGCTAAATCTTTATCAATATCATTGTTTAAAAGATAATTATACATATCCTCTCTATTTGAAATTACTTCATCTACTTTTTTACCTTCATTTTTAATTAATTCATAAGCATTATCACTCCATGTATTTGTGCCGTGTGAAAGTGCATAAGTACAAACTAAATCATTAAAATTTAGAGGTTTTACGATTTTTAGTATATTTTTTACAAAAGTTGTGTCATATCCAATAATTCCTTTTGTATACTTTGCATGTAAAAATAACTGCAAAGTTTCTACATCTTTCACATCAATATCATTTGAGTTAGTATTAGTTTCTTTTTCCAATTCATATATCATAGTAGGATTATTCTTTTTATATACTAAATAGCTCATAATACTTGTCTATTTGTGATTTAGTTAGTGATACAAGTTCATCTGATTCTTTTCCTATTATAGCAAAATTACTATATATATTTAGATTTCTAAACTTCCTACATAATGGTAATCCATTACTTTCTGCCTCTTCTGAATATATTAGATACACATTTTTTTCTAATTCTATTTCTTTATATGGATAATATATAATACCATATAATCTTCCAATATTGTTTCTTATTTCTTTAACTTCTGGTTGTTTGTTTGGATACACAACTAATATTTTTATTTTTCTCATTTTACGCTCCTTCCTTAATTAAACTTTTTTATAGTATAATTTTAATCTTCATTTAATTCAATATTATTGGTCACATATAGTTTAGTTATTGAATTCTAAAATAAAAAACATATAGAAATTCTATATGTTTTTTATTTGATTAACTTATATTTTTTATTTATATCTATACTTCTTGTGGCACTTCTATATAATGATTACCTTTATAACTAATTTTTGTTTCGTTTGTATTTCCTTTCACAACCCAACTTTCAGGTTCAAATTTAGTTATATCTATATTTTCTTCTAACATAGGATAATTATTTATAAGTGTTATAAAATCTTTATTTTCAATATATGTTTTCATATATTTTTTAACTTGTTTAAAAGCTTCCTCTTTTTTATTTCCATTAGCTTCTTTTACTTCTATAAAAAATAGTTTATATCTATTCTCATTTGTACTTCCATAAGCTAGTATATCTATTTTATCTTTTTTACCAGGAAGAATAATTTCAGAACCTATTAAATGTAAATTTACAACATCAAATAATTTTTTTAATTCTATATTTTGTCTTATAATCTCATTTATAAATTTAGCTTGTATAGTATATTCTTTATTAGGTCGTTTAGTAGTAAGAAATGTTCTTGTATTTCCATTTCTTAACTTAATATTTACTTCTTTTAATTTTTCTGCATCACATAATGCTTCTGCACATTTAACAATTCCTTGCTCCAAATTGCATTTTGATACTTTAAGTCCATTCATATATTTTCTTTTATGTGTTGAAACAATAGTAATATATTCAGTTGCAGGTCTTAGATGAAAATATTTTCTAAATTTTTCTTTAGTTTTTTCATCAATTTTCTCATCCCATGTTGTTTTAGCTTGCTTAGCATTTTCTATTACTTTCATCAATTTAATTAATCTCCTTCATCTTTTTTGCAAAAACTTCTATTTTAGCTAATATATTTTCCTTAACATCTTCTATATTATTTATTGTCGTCCAATCTTCTATATAATTATATATTATGGTTCCGTTTTTTAGTTTCAAGTTTTGTTCCTAATTTTTCTGTTCTTACTGCTTCATCAATATTTTTATATATTGATACTGTGTCACTTGTCCCTTTTCCAATTTCATCTTCTATTTTATAATACTTTATAACTCCATAATATATTGTTGGTTTATTAACTTTTTCATCATCAAGTACAATTTCTATAATATTTAATTGCTTTATTTTATTTAAATTTTTAATGTGTGCTTCATCTTTTAAATATGATATATGATTTTTTTCAAAATCCTGTATATCTTCATTTTTATCAACATTGTACCTAGGATTAACATATGCATATATAAATCTAGTTTTTATTAAATCTTTAACTTCTTTTACCTCTAAGTTTCCACTATTTTCTCTTATTTTTATGCCAAAACAATTTTTTTTGCTTACTATTTGATCAATTTCGTTAAACATTTTCAAAATGTTTTCATATGTTAATTTTAATACTTTTATTGAATTTTCTATATTTATATTTACCTTATTATCCATCTATTTCTCCTCCCCATATTGATAAAAATAGTTATCATATACATTCATATCTTCTATTTCAGTTCTAAATCCTTTAAACTTTTCAAATCCTTTAACTCTTAAAAAACTTAAAATATCTTCAAATATAAATTCTATATAATTATCTTCTATATCATTTGGTTTAAGTATATTTTTTAATATTTCTGTTATATCACTCCAAGTAATTGTAATAATATTTTCTATTTCTTCACTTCGTTCTATTTTAGTACATTGCCATATATCTCCTATGTATAAGAATAATGTGTTCTTACCTTGAAAATTACTATTTAAAAAATTTTTTTCTCTATTTATCTGCTTTTTTTCTTCTGTACCTCCATCTGATGGTCCACTTATATATTTTACTTCTATAAGAATAGCATTTTCATTTTCATCAACAATTAAAACATCTGGCTCTATTGCATCTTCTCCTTTTGTATATTTTCTTTTACCATTTTGTTTATTCCAAAATATAAATTCTACATTTGTTCCAAATGTTTCTAATATTTCTTTAGCTTTTTTGAATTTTTGTTTTTCCTTCTCTTTTAAAAATTCATTTAATATTCTTCCAAATCCTTTTTGGAATGGTATATATTTAATTGTTCCAAAAAAATCACCTGTTAATTCATCTTCTTCAAAATGTTTAATTTTTTTATAAATCTCTTCAATCATATTTTTACATCCTTTCCATATAAAAATATTACTTGTTTATCATTATATATATTATTTATCTCTTAGTCAATATATTTATTTTTCCTTTATCCCACACTTACAAATCCAATTTGCCTTCTTTTTTCCGTCTTTTTTGTTTGTTTTTTTATTGCATTTTCTATATCGCATTTTTTTATAACATTTATATTTTGCTTATTATTAACAACCCTATCTGCTTGCTCAAATTTAATTTTTTCAAATAAATTTCTTACAAATCTAGCATTTGAAAAATTTTCTTTTTGTTTTTCTTGTTTAAAAAAGTCTAGTAATAATGATTTAATGTTGTTAGATAATTTATATTTTTCCCCTTTTGCTATTTTTTTAAATATTTCATACAATTCTTCTTCAGTATAATCTGGAAAATTTATTTTAAATTGTATTCTACTTTCAAATCCAGGATTTACTTTTAGCATATTTTCCATCTCTTTGGTATAACCTGCCATTATTACGCATAAGGAATCTCTTTTATCTTCCATTTCTTTTAAAAGAGTAGCTACACATTCTGCCCCATAATCTCTACCAGCCTCATCTTGTATATAAGAAGCTATTGAATAAGCTTCATCAATAAATAAAACTCCTCCATTTGCATTATTAATTACTCTTTTAGTTTTAGGAGCTGTTTGTCCCACATATTCTCCTATCAAATCACATCTTTGCGCTTCTATAAAATTTCCTTTATTCGAAAGTAATTTCATTTCTGAAAATATCTTTCCTATTATCCTTGCAACTGTTGTTTTACCTGTTCCTGGATTTCCTAAAAAACACATATGTAGCATAGGCATCTTTCCTCTAACTTTTGCAATTTTCAAATAATTTATAATTTGATTAACTTGTTTTTTTACTTCAGATATTCCAATTAGACTATCTAATTCCTTCAAAGCTTGTATCTTATTACTAATTTCTTGTTCTTTTTCTTTCTCTAAAGAATTTTTAACTATTCTATCTTCATTATTAGTCTTACATATTACAATATCATTTAATAATTCTTTTTTTACTTTCCAAAAAGGTTTTTGTGAAAGTTGATTTATATAATCCAAGCTTTCGTTAATTTTAATACTATTTTCAGTTAACTTTTTTTCTATATAGTTAATTTTATTTTCAGTTGAAATACTTGCAATTTTCATTGTCCATGCTAGTCTTTCACCTATTCTAGCATTTATATATCCTTCATTTTCATCCTCATCTACTATTACAAAAACTTTATCTTCATATTTTTCTATTAACCCTTTTATATCTTGTAACATAAGATTTATAGGATAGTCTATTTTTTTAGTATCAATTATAAGTAAATCTGCTTCTATTTCTTCTTTTTTATCTCTTTGATATGTTCTTCTTAATTCTTCTCTAGTCAAGTATTTATATGTATTAACAATATTAAATTTTTTTAATAGTCTATAAATTATTTGTACTAATTTTTCAGATGAGTCATATTCTGATTTATTTCTAATTAATATGTTATACGAACCAATATCTATTTTATTTTCCTTTTTCATTTGTACATAGGAACAATAATTTTTTAAAGTTTCTATACTTTCCTCTAATCCATATATTTCTTTTGCTTCATTTAAAATTAATTCTGTCGTTATGTCTATTACATTATTCTCTTTCACAATAATTCCTCCTAAAACAAAGCGACCTTGGTCGCACTTTATTCGTGCCAATTTGAGATTCCGACTAAAAGGAGGAATTCTCAAAGGCACTGGCATGTATAGATTTTTTATCTAATAGAAATTTCCTATTAGATAAAAAATCACCTTATAACAATTATATTATAACTGCTATAAGGTTTTTATTCAATCACATTGGTCATACAATGCTTGTTATTTAATTTAACAAATTATTCTTATATTTTTTAAATATTTGTTTATTATATCTAAGATTTTCTCTATTTCTTCTAGAGTATATTTGTTAACATTTATACTTGCTATTCTTGCATAATACTTATATGTTTGACCATTATCTTTTTTTATTATCCCCTTGGAATTATTTAAACCTATATCAAATTTTTTTAAGTTTTTTAATAATTCATCTGTAATAACTTGATTATAAATATCTATATATTTATTTAAATTTTTGTAACATTTATATTCTAGCATTTTTTTGGGCTCATTTTTTTCATAATCTAGTATATAATATTCTTTCTTATCGTAGTATTTAAGATTTCCATTTTCTAAATATTCTTTATCATTTAAATATTTCTCAATTTTCTCTTCTGCTGGTATATCTATAAGTTTTTCTTTTTTAGCTAATTTCAAAACAATTTTATTTCGGTTAGCTTTCAGATTAATTTCAGCATAAATGTAAGAAAAATCATTACTAATTACATTATTAAATTTTTTAGAACTATACCACCAAGTTCCTCCTGATTTATTATCTGCATAACCCCAACCTATTATTTCTTCTGTTTTTTCCTTTTTTTCTAAATTTCCATAAAAATTTGTATAAATTGCATCTTGGGGTTTTCTTAAAATGTCTGATTTTTCATATTTTATCTTTTCACTTATAAATCTATCTAATGAATATTTTTCAATCTCACTTAAATATTCATAATAATCTTTTATATAAATATTATCTTTACATTCATCTTTTAATAACGAAATCATATCTTTTCTTGTTATTATTGCATTTACAAATTTATTATGTATATTATATTCATCATATATTTTATAATAACATGTAAAAATATTATTATATGGTATTCCATTTTTTATTAATGAATATTCATATTTGTATATTTGATTATCATGCTCATAAGTTTTTATCTTATCTTCTATAATAATGTAATAATTTCCTATTATTAATAGAATATCTATACTTTTATATTGCTTCTTTATTTCTATTTTATATTCTTCGTTTTTAATACAATTTTGTAATTTAATATCTCCAATTTTATCAATTATCATTTTTATAAATTTCTTAGATATTTTTTGACTTTTTTCATCCTCTGTATTTATTCCATTTATTAACCAACACAAAAAAGCATCTTGTGAAAGTTCTTTACTTGCAAATTTAAAAATATTATTTTCCAACTTCTACCTCCTTATTTCTCTTATTCTTTATAAAATGCTTTTTTATTATATTTCTTATTTGCTTTTTCATCAATACTACTGGACACATAATGCGTAATAATGTAAAAAGTCTTATATTTCTATTAGACTTTTTACATTATTACGCATATTATAACTTATATATTGCATCAATAAATTCAGATGTCATTCTATTTTCTGTATTTAGAGTATGTTTATGTAGACTATTCATAAATTCATTAAAATAAAAACTTTCTGCATCATCATTTTGAAATTTTCTTTTGTTTTTATTAAAAAATTCATATAATTTACTATATACTATAATCTCTTTTTTTTCTACATATCTAACTTTTAAATCTTTTTCAAGCTCCCCCTTTTTATAATCTGGTACAAATATTAATAAATGTTTTTCCATATTTTGTATTTCTTTTATAAAATTATAATATGTATTTAATTGAGAATAACTATTATTGTCTATTTGATATTTTCCATTTAGGTTACTCTTAATTTTATTTTCTATTATTATAAGATTTTTATTGCCAACAACAAGAAGATCTATTCTACCATTTTTCCAATAAGTATTAGTATTTCTTATATTTAATATATTCTTTGCTCTTTGAAAATCAACTTCTCTATAAATATTGTATTTTTCATCATAATTTTTAAAAATTTTGTTTTCTGTTAAAAAATTTTCTTTTTCAAATTCTATAAATAAATTATTATATGTTAAATAACGATATAAAAGATTAGTAAATATTTGTTCTTCGTTTTCTTTATAAATAAAATTTAAAAAAGTATTACTTTTGTTTTTTATTAAATTATTATTTATATTTATTTTAGCTTCCTCAACTGTACTATTAGGATTAGAAACGCTATTTTCAATAATTATTTTTATTGATTCTTCTATAGGTACATAGTAGTCTTTTTCTTTGTTTGAAATAGTAAGTTTTTGTCTTGGTAATGATTTATTATTACCTTTTTTTATATATAATGTTCTATCTTTTCTTTCAAGATACGTCTTTTCAGCATTAAATACTATATACCAGTCATCCTTTGGTTTATAATAATTTTCATTATCTTTTTCTTTCAATGTAAATGAGTAATATATTGCTGTTTGATTTCCAATATTATTTTTAAATATATCTGAAACTTTCATTTTTCCATACATTATTTTGTCTGCTTGATTACAATGTTCTTTCCATATTTTTTTATCATTTTCATTTAAGCATACTAGTTTTTTTAATATAAATTTTCTAGCAGAATATAGTTTTATATTTTTTTTCCAATTTTCTGTATTATATTTTTTTAGTTTTGAATTTTTTATAGTTTCTTTATCAAATTTAAATTTATCTATTTTTTTTCTTGGTGATGAAAGTTTGACATTACCAATAATAAATCCTTTATTAAAATATTCATCCAAATTTTTTCTTATAAATTCTCTGTTTGAATTATTTATAATAACATTTGTAGCAAGATAAGTGTTCTTACTTAATCTTCCATCTCCTAAATTATAAATTTGATTTTCAGGATTTAATTTAGCAATATATTTAATTTTTACTTTATCTTGACCTTCAGAAGTTTTTTCTACTAAAATTAAGTATTTTATTTTTTTATTTAAAGATTTACCAATTCCTCCAGATTGAGTAATATATATATTTTGATTATAATTATCATCTTTATAACAATTTATTATTTCATGTCCAATATTTCCTGTTCTTTCATCAATAAAACCACCAGTAAACATTTTATTAATATAAATATATTTTTCCATTTAATAATTCCTCTCATTATTATATAATTATTTAGTATAATCAATTAATTCAATAATACAAAATATTTTATTTTTAAATTTATTATAGTATATTTATTCTATAATAAATTTAATCATATTTTCTATTTGCTATCTTTATAATTTCTTTCATTTCATTTCTCAAACTTTCAGGTCTAATTACTTCAACACAATCTATATTTCTCATTGCCCACATTTTAAAGCCCCTTGTGCTTGTATCTACAATTACTCTAAATGTTTCTTTATCATTTTTAATTATTGTAATATTTCTTCCAAACTGATCAAATATTGTGTCTAATAAAAAATTAGCACATACCGCTTCTACTTCTTCTTTTTTGCCTCCAAAAACTTCAACACTAGATTGTGCAAAATCTTTAATTTGTTCTTTTGATTTCTTTATAGAAATTTTTTCATTTGTTTCTTTTAAGTTTTTAATTCTATCTAATCTATAATGAAAAAATTCTTTATTTCCTTCTTTTATACCTATTAAATAAAATTGTTGCTTATCATATACTATTGCATAAGGAGATACAATTGGTTTGCTTACTATAGTTTTTTCTATTTTTTCATTCATTTCATATTTCCAATATTCAAACTTTATTTTATGTGATTTATCAATAGCAACAACTATATCTTCAATATTTTTCAGTACTTCCATATTATCAGTTTTTGTATCATTAGCATAAATAATATAATTTTCTATTTTTTTATTTTCATATACATTTTGTAAATTTTTACATTTAGTAATAATATTTTTTGCAATAGAAGGAACTATATAATTAGCATAACTAAAAGTATCTATTATTGCTCTTATTTCTCCTGGTTCAAAATCAGTATCTGGATTCCTTAGTATATAATATCCTTTTCCATTTTCATCTCTTGTACTTATATCATATTCTAACTTATATTTTAATAAATTTATATTTCTTCTTATAGTTCTAGTATCTATATCTATATCATATTCTTCTTTTATCTTTCTTTGAATATCTACTGCTGAAAGCATATGATCTTCATCACTATATTTTTTTAGTACATTTAATATATATAATATATTTCCATTTTTTTTATATAATTCCATTATCTTTTCCTCCTAAATTTCTTTTAGTTTTTCCCATACTTTAACCATTGCATAAGTATCTAACTTACAATATTTTAATAATCCTTCTCTTGCTTTTTTCTGTTCTTCTTTTGGCATATCTTTAATTTTAGGAAATATGTCCATTGCTTCTCCTCCATTATGTATTAACGGTAAGGCATGATAATCTAAATCTGGATCGTTTGGAAATAATGCAGGAAGTACATATTTAATTGAGTATGAACCTTGCATTTCCTTGCAATAATACATCCTATCTGAAAAAGGTATCATTAAGTCTTGTATGTGGTCATGTATATTCATTAAATGTTCTTCTAAATCTGGGAAAATTTCTACTAGTTCTTTTATTCTTCCTTTTTCAAATGACATATTATATGCTGTAACACAGACATCTTTTGGAATATCTTTTATCAAATTTTCTGCTAAATTTCTTCTTGGATCTTCTCCAGATTCTGCTAAAAATTCTTTATGAAAAAGTTTTCCACCTTCTTTTTCGATATAATGAAGTGAATATTGAAAAGGAATTTTTTGATATGGCTTAGAATTATCAAATTCAGGAATAGCTTGTTGCATTGTTTCAAAATCTAAAAAATAAATTGGATAATATAGATTTTTCATAAATTCTCTTATTCTTTGCTTATCTATATGTGGTTCATAATTAAATACTTCAAAGTCTACTTGTTGTTTAAATCTCCAATTTAAATTTTCTTCTGCTAAATCCTTAAAACTTATTTTTCTATTATGATACAAATTCATTGCATCTTTTTTCTTAATCTTGTTAATTTTAAAGACATTATTTTCTGGTAAACTTTTAGTGCAATATTCCCAAAATTGACATGGATATGGATTAAAACATTGCATCCCAATATCACAATATGGCTCTTCATTTTGTTTCATATATTCTTCGATTTCTATTATCTTATTTTTGATTTCATCCTGTTTTGAATATACTATTTCAGTGACATCTTCAATATTAAAAAGTTTACTTAAATCTAGCTCTCCATGTCTTATGTATTGATTATTTATATAAACTACACTTGCTTTATTAACTTTATATCCTAAATTACTCAAAATATAAAATTGATAAGAAATATCATCTATATAAATATCTTTAACTTCTGTAGAACTTTTTACTTCGTATATTTCCATGCCATCTTTGTTATTTTTTAAAATATCTACACTACAAAAGTTATTTTGATAATTAAATGATGCTTCTGTAATAATATTTGGAGATTTTTTTAAAGCTTCTTGTGTATCACATATCATTTTAAATAAATTTTCATTATATTCAATATCAGTATATTCTCCAAAAATTCCTTTTGCAAGCTCTCCTACTTTTATTCCAGTTTCTAAAACAGCTTGTCCATCAATCTCGCTTTTTTCTTCTGGCATATTTTTATCAAGCCATAACATTTTGTTACATTGTACTGCTCTACAATATTTAGATTTTGACAAATGAACTTCACTCATTATATAAATCACCCCTTTTATATTATATTATTTTATAGTATAATTCAATATGTTTGGTCACGTAGTACTGTTATTATCATATACTATTTTCTTTATCAAATTCTATTTTAATCATAATATACTATCTTACTTATTTAAATTTAATATATAAAAATATCAAAATTATCTTTCATATTCTTCTTCATCTTTGTTTTTTAATTTTTTCATTGCATTTCTAGATATAAATACTCCTATTTTTTATATTTAATATATCACATAATTAATATTTTGGCTATATAAATATTGTTTCTAATAAATATAATTACCATCGATTTATCTTACAAAAACCTTACAAAAGTGTAAGGTTTTGTTTTCTATAGAATTTAACTCTATAGAGATTCCTATCAATAAGAAAGGCATTTCGCCAAGTATGCCTCTGAAGCAAGTGCGAAATACATGTCACTCGCTTCGCTCGGACAGTCTAAGGATGCCTAACCTTGTTGTATAATCAAAATCGATAGGAATACTGAAATATTAAGTAAAAAGTCGATTTTTCCTATACAATAAATAAAGGAGAAGTTAAAACTTAATTTTAACTTCCCCTAATTAAATTGTGCTTATATTTTGAATTTCTGGATTTTCTTTTTTTATGCCTTCTCCAATATATTCTTCTTTAGCATTATTAGTTCCTTGTAATTTTGACATTTTTGTGTGATAACATAATTCTACACCATTATCCATTTTTTCCTCCTTAATTAACTATTGTATTTCCAAACATACAATATTCTGGCTTCCATGCTAGTTTAGTTATACCAACTTCTCCATAATTGTTTTTTGCTATAATTATTTCAGTAATATCGCTTTTATTTTCTTTGTTATAATAAGAATCTCTATAAAGAAATAGTACCTTGTCAGAATATGTGTAAATTCCATATTTTGAATCTGAAAAATCTGACATCATTGGTCTTTTGCTCTCTCTTTTATCACATTTACTTGATAATTGACTAGTAATTATAACAGGAATATCTAAAGTTTTAGCTAGTACTTTAAGTTCTTTTAAAATTTCACTAATTTCTTCATCTCTACTCAATAATTTACTTTTATCATACGAAATAAGCTGTAAATAATCTATTACAACTAAATCAATATCTTTTTCAAGCTTCATTTTTTTACATCTTAAACAAATATCCATAATTGAAATATTAGGTATATCATCTATATAAATTTTAGCATTTTTTAATAGATTTGTCGCATATACAATTCTATCCTTATCTTCTTTTGAAAGTCTTGTTTTATCTTTAGAACTTACATATAGATTGAATTTTTTGTATTCAACCATAGAATTGCTTATAATAAATTTCTTAATAATACTTTCTTTGCTAGTTTCAAGACTATAAAATAATACTGGTTTATTTTCTTTTATAGACACATTACTTATTATATTTTGTACAAATGTAGATGTTCCCATTGCTGGTCTTGAAGCAATTACTATTAGTTCATTTTTATTTAATTTTATAATATTATCTAATTCTTTAAATCCTGTTTTCATTTTATATTCTTTCCTTTCATTTGTTCCATTATCTCTGGAACATCTCTAAAACTTTTATTTTCATTTAATGTTATTCTACCGCATTCAATATCCATCCATCTTATATTGTTTAATTTTATTTCTCCTTTAAAATATTTACTTAAGAACAAAATCGGAGAATCATTAGGTAATTTATCTGTATATAATTCAAGTTCTTTTTCATTAAAAACATCTATATGGCAACCCTCATCATAACTATTATGATTAGTAATCACTTTATAAGAATTTCTAAAAAACTTTTGATTTTTATTTTTATGAGGAATATCTGTTATTACATGTAGTTTATCACAAAAAATATAATCTTTTGAATGACCATTATAATCCCTTTTTATTTTTACAATATCTCCCTTTTTAAATTTACTACCTGCCAAAGGGTTTATATAATCTTCATATTCCATCATTACTTTTCTTTCTTTTATTTTTCCATTATGATTAAAAATATATATTCCTGTAATATAAATTTCCTTTCCATTGTAATCATAAGAATGTTCTATTTTTGCTGGTTCTAAATCTGCAGAATATAAATCATAAATATCTATATCATTAACTAGTGGTAAATTTTCTATATAATTTAATTTATCTATTCTATCAGGTTCCAATTCAGTTATTGCAAAATCGTATATTACTTTTAGTTTAAACATTTCTTTATTAGATAAATTTCTTTTTAAAGAATCATCTTCTTCAAATAAATTTTCATATTCTTTTCTAAATTCATTTTCCAGCCATTTTTTTCCCACTTCTTTTGCTAATTCCAAGTCCAAATATACTCGGTGATTATACTTCCATGAATCAAATGTTAATTGTAATATATATATTTTACTCATTTTTTTCTACTTCCTTTCATAGAAATCACTATATTATTTCATATATTAATATTAAATTTTTTATCTTCTCTATATTAAGTATTTGATTATATTGCTTTTTGCATTTTTACACTTTAGTAAGTTTTTTATTTTATTTTTTCTAAATTGATATATTTGTCATATTCTTCTAAATATATTAATTCTATTTTCCCTAATTTTTTATTTATACTTTTCATAATCCAAATATGTAAAATGTTTCTATCAAATTTGACAGCATCTTTTAAGTATAAAATTGTTTTAATATTCTTCATTTTAATATCAGTCCTTTCTCGTATAAATTGTTTTAACTTTGTTTTTCAACAAAAAAATACTTCTTAATTAATATATTTTAATTATATTAATCAAAAAGTATTTTTTCAATATTATTGGTCACGTAGTGTATTATTATGACTTACTATATCTTTCATATATTATTTTTTGCAAATATATAACTACGATATGCATGTCCCTCTTTACCTTCATTTGCTCCAGTATCATGTAAAATTGCTG